>CAZIGP010000579.1:0-3756 GCA_964538425.1 uncultured Pirellulales bacterium
ACCCGCGCTTTCTTTTGACCAGCCCCACACATCATGGTTACCAATGCATGATTCGACAGGGATCGAACATTCCTGACGAAAAGTGTCGTGCCACAATTTCCATTGCAACTTGGTTCGATCCGCCGATGTGGCCAGCGCATCCATAATGGCATCGCCGCCGTTGAAAATCACATCGGGCTTCTCTTTTTGTTCTTGAACATGATGCAAGCACGTTGCCAACCCTTCTCCAGCGGCCTGCTCTGGTTGAACATGTACATCGGTTAAATGGGCAATTCGCAAGGCGCGTTTACGAGAAGCAGAATTACTGGTTGAAATGGCTTCTGCAACTGCAGCGCTGCCAGACCAGCCACTCCCTAACACCGTGCCAGCAGCCAAAGCAGCTCCAGTTCGCAACACTTCGCGTCGTGATAGATAATTTTGGGACATTAAATTTTTCTCTCCGAAGTAAAACTACTGCCAAACTATCAATTGCCATTATTCAAAAAACTATAGCCACTCTCTCGCATTGAATTTATCGTAATCCACTGTTGATGCAATTCGTAGTGCGATGAGTATTTTGACGGCGGTTTTCCGACATTCCAAGCTGCCCTAGGCCTACTGCATAAAGCCTACGGTTCGGATATTTAGAAAATTACTATGCCAATGCAAGAATTTTGTAAATCCGGCACCCCCCGGTTGTAAACCCGTGCAGTTTGCAAATCGAGGGCACGCTAGCAAAAGCCACTTTTCCTCGGCAAAATAAGCCCGGAGCAAGATTTTGCTACGCAAGCAAGAGGAGTTTTGGGGATTGGCACGAGTCGTGCATCTTCCTCATCTCAAAACCAAGGCAAGGCTCGATATTGTTAACCCCGGAGTGTTCCATGCTCGTTCTCTCACGCAAAGCTCGCGAGCAAATTCAGATTGGCGAAGAGGTCATTGTGACCATTTTGCAAGTTAAGGGCCAATCGGTTCGCATCGGCATCGAAGCACCGCGAAACGTTCGCGTGTTGCGATCCGAATTACCTAAGTACGACGCCGCAAGCGAAGATAAAACAGAGCATGATGCTACAGAAACATCGGTTGAAGTTGCCACACCCCGCGCTTCTCGCACCGTGATGCGGCGCAATCACCCGAACGATCAACAATGCAAATCATCGCCGCCGCTTGCCAATCGACTCGATGCACGGCGCTCTCCCGGGAGTAATTCAGTCTCGCCTTTGCGATCGTCTCAACGGATGGAATTGACCATGTTGCGATTCGACTCGGCAGCTAAATCAACGGCATTTTGAGGTTCAAGGTGAGGAAACGTGTGGAGATCTCGCACATGTTGACGCAAAATCTCGCGCACTTGAAAAATCGTTTGCGGATGGCGATGCACGGCGCTGTGCTCGGCCGGCACTTCAATTTCGGTGTTGGCATATTCCAGGTGCGCACTTTCGTAAGGCACCACGCCGTCGCCATCCCCAAATAATTTTGCTTGCCAATCACTTCGCGGCAACCGCCCAACGATATTGTGATAAGGCACCCATGTCGGCCGTTGCGCGGCAAGTAACACCGGTAACACAGGCGAGTCGGGAGCCAGTGAGTCGATGCTTGTCGCAGTATCCAGCATCTTCATATCGCGGAAGAAATCAGGGTTCTCTCGCCGCAGTTGCGCCAGTCGCGTCGTCATCACACTAGGCAAAGTAATCAAACGCTGCCCTAAATAACGAGTCACTTCGTTAGAAAACCGGCTGCCACGGTGCGGCGTGCCAATCGTCACAATTCGCCGTACTGATGGGCTCGCCTCAAAATAGAACAGCCGTTCCAAATCTCGCCGCGTTTTGTCGTCGGCTTTCACGTCTTGAATTGAACGATCACTAACCAACTTCCAGAAATCCTCGCGGCTATTGGCAATTTGCATGTGCGAAACCAGTCCGCCCATGCTGTGACCGACAAGCACCATCTGATCAAGCGCTGCTTCCTGCTTTTGAGGATCAATCTCGTGACGCAGCTTTGCTAACTCACCGCGCAACTGCGTGGCCGTTCTCCAAAACGGTTGTCCCGTGGGATACAGGTAAAACCAAAATTGATAGTTTTTACGCAGCTCCACGTCGCCACGCAGATCGTTGAACATTTCCATCCAAGTAATCGGGCTCGACCACAACCCATGCACCATCAGCACAGGAATTTTTCCCGGCTGATAAGGCTCCAGCATGTAGATTCCAGCCAGCTTTTTCACACGGTCAGGGAAAAGCAAACCCGTCGTCGGTTGATCGAGCTGTTGCAAATCCGGATGATTCAGCGCATAAGCCAGTGGCGTGGTAATATCGCTTTCTAGCGAAACAAGTTGGCTATCAATCGACGCGTTAGTTGATTGCAGAGGATCATAAAATTCCAAGGCCGCGCGATGATGTCGCTTGCCGTCGGCCTGCAGCGCATGGGGGTTATCGTGTTCACATCGCAGCAGCGCCGTCACAGGAAAGCACACACCAGGTGCATAATGCTTTTCAATGGTCTTCGTTTCGGAAGGTGCTCGGCGAACCGCAATTAGCGGTACACCCAGGCCGTAAGTATGGAAATTATTTTTCAGGCCTTGAATTTCGTAGTCTGAAACAAATTCGAATCGCTCGATCTCATCGGCCGGCCACGGCACATTGCGCGGGGTGACAGTCACTTCCCATTTACGCCCTTTGGCTTCCACGGCGAATTTTTCGCCCGGCCGCAGTTTGCCTTGACGTTGGATAATGCGCAGCGAAGCTTCCAAGCTGGCGTTATACAAATCGCAAGCACCGCGGAACTGCGGATCGTAGGTGTTCGGCCGCTCGGCAGGATTGGCATTGAGCAAGTAATCGTGCGAATAGGCAACACTAGTTCCATACAGATCGAGCGCCTCTTGCGATTTGGAAACTAACTGCGATCGCACGCCACCGATGTACGAGATTTCTGCGGCCGCGGCCAGCGCTTCTCCTGAGGGTTCGCGGTCGATTACTTTCTGCACGCGACCAACCAATTCTTGCGGTTTGTCGAGTTGGTCCTCCAAGTCGTATTTCCGCAAGAACATCCGCGTGCGCTCGGTCGGCTTCGGGCCGCCGCGAGACAATAGCATCAACCGCTCAGCGATCGGATTATGCGGCTGGTCCCGGAGCACGATCCATTTTTGCCCGCCGCAACCTGCGGATAATCCAAGGCTGACCAATAGCACGGCGATCCATCGCAGGTGATGGGTTCGCGAATGCACAAATGGCACGGCACACGATTGTGGCAAGGGATGTCGATCCATCGACAATACAACTTCAAATCACAGTTCGAGAGGAGACTTCACTTACATCGGCGCATGTCCGCTGCGCGCGTGATCTAGAAGAGTCGTTCTATTTGCTGCTAGCAAGGGGCGAAGGATAGCGAACTGGCTCGCGCAACTCAATTCCAGATGCGCGAGGAGCAGCAGTAATACCAAAGGCGCAATAGCAGTGCCAGCAGTGATATCAAGCCCAATTCAAAGCGCGAACACTACCAGTCCCAAAACGCGATTTTGATCGAGTGAATTCAAGCAGCTCAGCGCGGCAAAACTTTTGGTGGCCAAGCGGCCAAGATAGCGTGAACTAATGACCGCTTGTGCACTTCATTTTGCTAGCGAGGTCGCAACGAAATTCGGTTATGAAATCGCGGATTGTCTCGACCAGTGTTATGACCGGCCGCAACAGGAACCCTTGCTGGTTCATGGCGTGGGTCATCAAATGGTCGCAATTCACCACGTAAAATTCGCACTTCTGGTGGCGCTTCCAAGCCGATCGTCAC
>CAZIGP010000580.1:0-3754 GCA_964538425.1 uncultured Pirellulales bacterium
CATCCACAAGCTCGAGTGGCGCCATGCCGATCATGGCGATCCTGTTCTCGCTATTTTGCTTTCCTGCTTCACTTGCTTACGCTCAAAACGAAGACGACCCCGATGTTATTCAGCCAGTACAAAATATCTTTCAACTAACCCCCGAACAATTCGATAGCTGGGTATTTAACGGCCAAGTGAACGGCAAGCAGTGGGAGCCACAACTCAAATCGCAACTCAACTTGCGCATCGAAGCGGTCGATCACGTCTGCAAACTCACGGAAGCACAAAAGCAAAAACTGTTGCTTGCTGGTCGATACGATATTAAACGCTTTGCAGACAAATACGAAATCCTGAAGCAAGAGCTACAAGGCACCGTCTATGGCCAGGATAAAATCAACGAAGCCTATCAACAAATTCAACCCCTGCAACAAATTTGGAATGCCGGCATCTTCGGTGAAAAGTCATTGTTCCATAAAGTTTTGCCGCATGTTTTGGATGTCGAGCAAACGACCAAATACGAGCAAGAAGAACTGAAGCGTCGTAAGTTTCGTTACATGGCCAAAGTAAAGCTTACGCTCGCCTCTCTCGAAAACTCACTTCCACTTACCGCCCAGCAACGTCAAGAGCTCGAAAAACTCATCATCGCCGAAACGGCTCCGCCGAAACGTTTCGGCCAGTACGACAGCCAGGTGGTCCTGCTGCAAGCTTCAAAATTATCGGATGAAAAATTCAATAAAATCTTTGACAAGGCGCAGCTCAAACGCTTTCGCCAAATGTTAAGTCAATCCAAAGGCATGGAACACATCTTAATGCAAGAAGGCTGGATCGCCCTCCCCTAACCCAAATCCCAACAAACCTCCACCCATTCGCAACCAAACATTCCCCATTCCCCATTTACTTCGTTTCATGCTGAACCCTGAACCCCGAACCCTGAACCCTCTCTTCGCCACGGCCCTCATCCTGGCCACCGCGCAAACCGCGCTCGCCCAACTCCCTGAAATTCGCATCGGCGAAGTCGTGCCACGCGACGTGCGCGAAATGTACGATCGCGGCCTGCAATACCTGGCAAAAACACAAACCGACAACGGCGATTGGAACGACGGCCAAAACGGCCCCGGCATCACAGGGCTGGCTCTCATGGCATTTTTGGCCTCCGGAGAAGATCCCAACTTTGGTCTGTACAACAATCAGGTGCGAAAGGCCGTGCGAAACATTGTGAATGGCCAGAATCAAAGCACAGGGTTCTACGGCAACAGCATGTACCACCATGGTTTTGCCATGCTTGGCGTGGCCGAAGCCTACGGAGTTGTCGATGACCGCAATTTTTTTCCAGAGGCCAAAGGCGATAAGTCTCGGTCGCTTGGGCATTCGCTAGAGCTCGCGGTGCGGGCCACGCTCACCTCGCAAAAGAAAAACTCTGTCGGTGGGTGGCGCTATTCGCCCGATTCTACCGATGCCGATACGTCCGTTAGCGGCGCGGTTCTGGTCGGCTTGCTCGCCGCCAGAAACGCCGGCATCGAAGTTCCCGATCAAGCGATGGATCGCGCCATTTCTTACTATCAATCGATGACCTCGAACTCCGGGCAAGTCGCGTATTCCGGCATCGGTGGGCACGACGATTCGCTGCCACGGCCGTCAATTGGCTGCCTGGTGTATGCCCTCGCCCGGCGCAAAGACCTTCCCCAATTCAAAGCGACGTTAGGGTATTTAACGCAGCGCATCGAGCAGCCGCCGGCCCACTATGTCGAGTACACGCGTTACTATCAATCGCAAGCCCTTTTTCAAGGCGACTTGGAAGCGTGGGAAAAGTGGAATCGCTTGCTCGTTCGACAACTCAAGCAAGCACAACAAGCCGATGGCTGTATTCCCGGCGATCACGGCCAGGCAATTGGCACATCCATGTCGCTGTTGGCATTGGCCCTTAACTACCGTTTCCTACCAATCTACGAACGATAAAACACACAACGTTTACCTGCATTGCCAACTTATCCAGAGCGATTTCCGGCATAGCAAGTAATGGCAAATTGAGGCGGCTTCATGCAACGCACCGTTATTATTGGCTTGGTCTTGTCATGGTTGTGGATCGGCGATCATCGCCATCGCGCGGCCGATGGTTCGACCGGCCTATCGGCAAAGCCCATCTTGCATCTCGCCAACGGCGATTTCGCCGAAGGTCAACTGCAAGACACCTCCGACCCTGCAATTCTCCGTTGGCAATCCGCTCCTTTTACGAAGCCGTTCGAATTCAATCTGGCCTCGATCAATGCGGTGCATTTCCCGATTCCTGCCCAATCACCTCGCGCCACAGGCGAATATGCTTTTGAACTCGCTGGCGGCGATATGATCTTTGGTTCACTTCTGGCATTGTCAGAGAAAGAAGTCACGATCGAATCACCCACGTTCGGCAAGCTGCATTTGCGCCGCGATTTTGTTCGACGTTTGATGCGCTGGGGCGATGCCGCAGGAGTTGTCTACGTGGGGCCCACCGGATTAACCGGTTGGAAAGAGCCAGTCGTCAGCGCGACTCCACGAGTAGAGTCGTCACTAGGCGGTTTGCAAGCACCGGCTGAGCCACAACCCGCTTCGAAGCCGACTTCGCCACCACCAGTTTCTGCCCAGCCCCAATGGTGGCAAGAAAGCGGCCACATCATCACCGATCGCCCCGGTGCTTCCATTTACACCGACGCCAAATTGCCCGCCCAAGCCATCATCGAAATCGAGATTTCTTGGAAGAAAAAGCCCGATTTTGTGTTGTCCCTGGCCGATAGCGACCTGGCGATGGGCGCGGCCAAAGGCGCGCACAAGCTTTTGAACGAGATCCAAGCCCAAATCCGTGGTGTCGCCGACAACCCGCAATCACCAGCGACTCCCGAAGACCGAATCGGCGCTGCGTTCCGCCTCGAAGTTCTCGGCGCGAATGTCATTCTCATGCGTGATCTTGGCTCCACAGCCGATCTCGTGCTACTCGATAACCTCAGTCCCGGCGGCGGCCGAATTCATTGGCAAATCTACCTCGATCAACCTCGTGGCAAGGCGGTTGTTTATTCCGCCGATGGAAAACAGCTTGGCGAATTGGCTCTCGACGATCAAGCCACCGCGGCAAAACCAAGCACCGGCGTACGGCTGATCAACAAACGAGGTGATGTTCGGCTCGAACGCCTGCGAGTCAGCCACTGGAACGGCGAGCTGCCAAAGAAAATCGAATCGGATAAATCCCGGCTTCACAAAGCCGACGGTACGCTTGCTTATGGAGAAGCCAAAAGCTACGACGCCACGCGAAAACAATTCATTTTTGTGCTACAACAATCCGACGCGCAAGCGAAGAGGGCAGAATCCCGAATCGATGCCAACCAAATCACCAGCATTGTCCTTTCGAATACTGAAAACTCGCCAGCTGCAACCATGTCCGTTGCGCTACAAGATGGCATTCGCATCAGCGGCACGTTGGTAAAAATCGCGGATGGCCGACTAAGCATGACTTCCGCTGCGGTCGTCGCACCGATGGCGATCCCTTTTGCATTGCTTCAGTCGCTTTTGTTCACCAGCAAATCGCAGTCGTCGGCTCCTCCCATCACGTGGCAATCAGGCGACGGCACGATTCGTACCGTAAACAAGGCTTCCTCCGATGCTTCTCCGCAGCCTGCCGGCCGCACAGGACGACTCGAAGTCGCTGGCCTGCGGCTCCATGGCGAATTGGCCGATGGCGAAGCCAACGAAAAAGCGACCTGCCTGGTGTGGAAACCGGTCGGCAGTATCAGCGGCAGTCCTCTGC
>CAZIGP010000581.1:0-3752 GCA_964538425.1 uncultured Pirellulales bacterium
TTTGCCTACCGAGAGATCGGCGTTCACCAGCAGATTGCGCCCACTGAATTGCAAAGGATGGGTCTCGAGAATGCCATTGGCTGCCCAGTTCTCAGGACGTAGCGAGACAAAGCGATCGGCGGGCAAGGTCGCTAAGCCAATGCCATAAGTTCGTGGTCGAGTATCAACAGGGGCTGCCTTCGATGCCGCTTCACCAGATGGCGATGTGTTTCCCTTCCAGCTTTCCTCGCCCCAGCGCAATGATGTGCCGTAGTAGTAAATATAGATGAGGTCATCTTTAACCAGCATTGTAGAACCGGGATGAAAGCGATAATCCCAAGAGCGTTTTGACATCGGCTCGGGCTTTTCTCGAGACATGAACGGTGCCCGATCGGCAACTCGTTGCCAGGCTCGACCATCTCGACTGACCATCAGTTGCACTTCAGTGATATCAGCAACATCAGCAGTGGGATGAACAGCAATCATGGGCAATAGCCCAATCAATTGGTCACCATACGCTGTAACACATAGCGCATGCGGCTGGACCCACGGGTAGCCATCCTTTTCATCGCTGACAAGAATCGATTTTTTCGGCGTCCAATGAACAAAATCTTTGCTGGACGACACGCCTATTCCTCGCATGACACCTGGCCATGAATGTCCCTTTTCTTGGTTTCTCACATAGGCGAAAAATTCGCCTTTCCATGGGACGACCGACGTCGTCGTGTCGTTTTTGCCGACCGCTTTACGCCAATCGTGCGTCTTCCAATGAATGCCATCCGGTGAAAACGCATAGATTGCCCCCCCGGCTGCCTTATACAGCCGCATTGGATCGCGGTCTTCAGGCGTCTTCATCACGCAGATGCCGTGTCCACTGGGAATGACGATGTTGTGAGTTGTGTGAGGTCCTAACTTCCCTTGGCCGACCATCGGTTTGGACCAATGAATTCCGTCCTCCGATTCTGCATAGCAGATGTAATACTCTGGCAATCCGGGAGCTTCGGGCGTGGCAGGGAAGCCATTGTCGGTTTCGCTACCCATGTACCAGCAGCGGAATTTTTTGAGTTCAGGTTCATACAGCACGGTCCCGTAAACCTGTAGCATTCGCTTTTCCCAAGGAAATTCTTGCTTCATCACTGGATTCGCGGAATGCTTGACCGGTTGCTTCATGTCACGCTTCAGGTTCTTCATTCGAGCTATCAGGCCGTCATCCAGAAAGAGCTGGGGTTGGTCGGAAATTTGAATTGGTGCGTCCAAGGCAGCGGCCTGCGCCGTTAACGCGATGGCGTCCAATAGCGTGACGCCGATCAGCGCGACAAAAAAACAGCATTTCTCGATAATCTGACGCGTCATAGCTTATGTTCTCCGCAGCGAATGAAGTTTCTTCTCAGTGCAAATATTGTTGTCGCAGGTAGAATCATGCCAAAAGCTCCAGGCTCAGGGACGACAAATGGTGCCCCGGTGTTGTATTTAAACAGTTCTCCTGTTCCTCCGAGCAACGTGAAATCGAGGTGATAACGCGATCCACCGTCAGAAATCAGCGACACGATTTCGATTTCTCCCGTCAAGCGATTCAACCGTTGGAGGCTGTTAATTCCATTGTCCTGAAAATCAAATTCCAGATGCACGAGTTGTGTAGCGTCTGTAGCCGAAACGCCGGTTTCGCGCAGCAGATTGACAATCATGAAATAGATTTCACCCTCAAATCCTTCGCCATCCAGCTCCTCTAAGGCAGGCTTAAAATGACTGATTAGCAAATCGCCTTCAGTGATGTTGGTTAGCGTGCCACTGTTGGTTGCGTGAATCGTGGTGATATAGGGATCGTCAGTTCTTGCGTTCCAGGGTGTTACGCCCAAGGGCAATGCGTTTGAAGCTGGTTGGTGCGTACTGAGATCGATATGCTTGCCCCGCAAATATCGCACTTGAGTGCTAGTAAGGAGTTTGAGCGTTTTACCAAAATGAGATACCTCTCGATTAACTTGAATGGCTTTGTAGTACAACGGAGTCGGAGTCTGCGTAAACTCGCCTTCAAGTAATCCGCGGTCGAACACATGATCGAAGGTAAAGTACGATAGGCCTGTAAATCCGTAGGCCAATGACGAGAATACTTGCATGCGCAAGTCTGATTCACTGGGATACGAGCGCGCGCCGCCACCGTTTGCTAATTCCCACGATTGAATAAACGTCCAATAGGGTAGCTGGGCATTGAGTGCTACTCGTCGCACTGATTCGAGGTTGCGAAAATAACTGTCTCGGATGAACTCCGTTGCTATTCCTTCGGGCGGTTTCTTATAAGGGTAGATGTCGAACATCAACACATCCGGATGCACCGTGTTGATGAAGTCGTTCAAATAGTCGTCATACGAATAAGGCACGGGTGGGTTTGCGTACTGATTTGAATTCAACCATGCCGTTCCGTAGAGCTTTCCGTTGTTGTCCCCTGGATCACGAATAGGAAACAAGTTGCCATACACAAGCATATTGGGGTGATTCTGCTTAACCCACTGAACCACCTCGGCAACTTTGGGGAACTCGGTTCGATCGGGTTCATCCCACACCAAAATACCCTCGCCCCCGGGGTAATTCTCGATGTAGTTCGCCAGGTCAGCTTGAACCGCGTTGAGATCGCGTTGGCCGGTGTGCCAATGCCAAGGCAATCCTTGAACCGTGTGCGTTTTGGTCAGCAACTGGGGATTGTTTTCCCAGGCGAGCACGCTGCTGAAATTGGCATTGCGGAGCTTGGTGTCGTTCAGCGATAAGTCGCGCAACACCATTCCATGAATGGTAAAAGGATGGCTCTGCACCCATTGCAGGCCAAAGTCTTGAGGCCTTTCCGTCGCCTCGAGAGACGCCACCCTTAACAGCCCGAAGACGAATCCAGCCTTAACAATCGATATGCACCTTGCACGACACGCTCGCATTAAAATTCCACCGCCCATGAATTCAGGTTCCTTCATTCGTCGCTGCTGCCAATTTACATTCTGCATTTTGCATTTTCTGTCTACCTATCCCCGCCCAAGGCAGGCGATTCTGCTTAAGGGGCAAGAGCAAAGTTGAGCATCAATGGATTCTGGCTGCCATCGATCGTGGCTTTTAGTTGTGTTTGATCGTTATACTTGGCCGGAATACGTTGCTTGGGGATAGGTGAGGGAAGTGGCCTTTCGCCAGGAGTGGTTCTTTTGACCGTGGCCGGATAAACTTCCATGATCGAAACGCTGTAATTACCAACTGGCAACCCGCCTTGCTGTTCCACGCTGTATTTGCCTTCGGCAATCGGCGCCACCACGACCGAGACTCTTTGAGTGCCCGCGGCGGGCAGAAAACTGATCGCTCCATGCGGGAGCGGCTTCTCTTGATACTTCACGAACCCAGTTACCACGATTCGCTGTGGTCCCTTATTACATCCCAGCAGAACGAAACCACTGCTGCTTAAAATGCAGATAAGCAGCAAACACGAATGTATCCCAGAGCGAGAAGAACTTAGATTCATGGATTGGATTTATAACTGATTCAAAAATGCAGCGCTGAGTTACTTTCGTTTCCCTCTCCCAGATGGGAGAGGGAAAACAATCGCTTAGTAAGCACCTGCCGGAATCGATTGCCCATCTTGGATTTGGGCTAGGTAACTCAGGGCTTTAATGTCGATGGTGGGTTGCAGCCGCTGAACGCTCCCGTCGGCAAACACAAAGCCGCACGTTCCTCCTGGATGCCGGCTGCCAAAAATTCCGCCGTACCAGAAAGGCGCTGTGCCGCCCCAAAAAAAAGGCGGTGCC
>CAZIGP010000582.1:0-3743 GCA_964538425.1 uncultured Pirellulales bacterium
CCTGTTGCTCGCGAAGTGCTGGTGGATGAACTATGTGCCGAAATTGCAGCGATTAACGACGAACGCTCTGTGATGACCGCGCTGCGCCGGTTCAAACGCCGCGAAACGTTACGGATTGCTTACGGCGACATCATCCGCGGCCAAAGGCTCGAGATTGTCACCCGGCAAATTTCCAATTTGGCCGATGCGGTGCTCGAAGCGGCAATTCAATTTGCTCGCAATGCGCTGGAACAAAAGCGTGGTGTTCCAACAAGCCCCGACGGCAAGCGGTCGCGGTTTGTGGTGCTCGGCATGGGCAAGCATGGCGGCAGCGAACTGAACTACTCGAGCGATATCGATTTGATTTATTTGTACGAAAGCGATGGCAATACCAATGGCCAGCGCCCTCAATCGAACACGGAGTTTTTTGATCGCCTTGCCAAAGACGTTACGAAACTACTTACGGAACCGACTGATTTGGGCGTGGCCTATCGTGTCGATCTGCGATTGCGGCCGGAAGGTCAACACGGCCCAATGGTACCCAGCTTAGAAAGCGCTTTGCGCTATTACGACACGTATGGTCGCACTTGGGAACGCCAAGCCTTCGTCAAAGCACGACCGGCAGCCGGCGACCTTGATTTTGGCGATGAATTTTTGAGTCAGCTTGAGCCCTGGATTTATCGTCGTTATCTCAGCCGGGCTGACATTACTGGAATCAAAGCGCTTAAACGCCGCATCGAACAACGCGTAAAAAGCGAAGGCGTCGATCTGCGAAACGTCAAAACCGGTCACGGCGGTATTCGCGACATTGAGTTCACGATCCAATTTTTACAACTATTAAACGGCGGCGATTTGGCCGAGGTCCGTACTCGTAGCACGCTGGAAGCTATTGCCATGCTGGAGAACGGCGGTTGCCTGACACGGCAAGAACGCTCGCTGCTGGAGGAAAACTACGCCTTCTTGCGGAAGATCGAACACCGATTGCAAATCATGTTCGATTTGCAAACGCACACGATGCCGCAATCGGAAGAAGAAATGCGGCGACTGGCGATTCGAATGGGCTACGCCGACACGCCACAACGTTCGGCCCTTGATGCCTTCGTAACCGACTATAAACAAAAGACTGAACTCAATCGAAAAATTCTCGATCATTTGCTGCACGATGCCTTTGGAGAAGAAGACACAACCGAACCAGAGGTTGACCTGGTGCTCGATCCTGATCCGCAGCCCGAGCAAATCGAGAGCGTCATCGGCAGGTATCACTTTCGCGATTCGTCCGAAGCCTATCAAAACTTAATGACGCTTTCCGAAGAGCGTATTCGGTTTTTGTCGACGAGACGATGCAGGCATTTTCTTGCCTCCATCGCTCCACGGTTGTTGCCTGCCATTGCTGCCACGCCCGATCCAGATCAAACCCTTGTCAGCCTCAACAAAGTAAGCGATTCGCTTGGCGGCAAAGGAGTGTTGTGGGAGCTATTTAGTTTCAACCCGCCGTCGTTACATCTGTATGTGGAATTATGCGCGTCGAGTCCGTATCTGTCGGGCATCCTCGTCAGCAATCCAGGTATGATTGATGAGTTGATGGATAGTCTCGTGCTCGACAAGCTTCCATCACGTGATTTGCTCGAAGCAAACTTACGAGAACTTGTCCATGGAGCGGAGGACATTGATCCAATCTTGCACAGTTTCAAAAATGCTCAAGTGTTGCGCGTCGGCGTGCGAGATATTTTGGGTAAAGAAGATATTGTGGCCACGTGCGGATCGCTGGCTGATATCGCTGAAGTTTGCTTACGTCTGATCACCAAGCGGGAATATGACAAGCTCGTTACCAAAATGGGCGAGCCGATGATTTCCGACGGCGATGATGCCGGCAAGCCATCCGAATTTGTTGTGCTGTCCATGGGCAAATTTGGCGGCCGCGAGATCAATTATCACAGCGATCTCGACATGGTATTTCTCTATCAAGCGGACGGCGGCACTTTTCATGTGCGGCCCACACGACGCAGCGGCGAGACAAGTACCAATCAACATTTCTATAGTGAGCTTGGACAGCGAATCATTAAAGTCAACAATCAGTTGGGACCTCATGGCAGGTTGTACGAAGTCGATCCTCGACTGCGACCGACCGGCAAGAGCGGCTCGCTGGCTACGTCGCTGTCGGAATTCCGCCGCTACTTTGACGAGGGTCACGGGCAGCTTTGGGAACGTCAAGCGCTGTGTAAAGCTCGTGTTGTCTATGGATCGACCAAAGCCGCGGAAGCAGCAATACAAGCAGTGATTGATTCAGCCTATGCACGCCGGTGGCAGCGCGAATTTGCCGGTGAAATTCGCCGGATGCGCAGCCGTATGGAGGAAGGCGCAAAATCGAACAACTTGAAACGCGGTCCTGGAGGCCTCGTAGATGTCGAGTTCATTGCCCAAATGCTGCAACTCAAGCACGGCGCAAAATATCCTTCGGTGCGGGCGTCCGGCACACTCGAAGCTCTTACTGCACTCACCGAGATGGGTGCGATGTCGCGTGACGATTGCGAATATTTTCACACCAGCTACCGAGTATTGCTGGCGATTGTGAGTCGTCTACGCCTGATGAATACCGCGGCTCGCCACGAACTACCCGAAGATATTCACGAACAAGTCAAATTGGCAAGGCTGCTTGGTTACCCTGACCGCGAAAAGATGCTGCTCGATTGCGAACGCTTAACTCGTGATAACCGCAAAAGATTTGAGCGAATTTTCGCAGCGGAAGCAGATTGAGTTACAAGCGAACGAATTGGTGGGAAAGTTACCTTCAACCGTTTATCTATCAAAACTCGATCGTCTGTACTTGCTTCGCCGGCAAGACAAAGATTTTGCCATCTCCGATGCGACCGGTGCGTGCAACCTCGATGATCTTTCGCATGATCTCCTCGGATCGCGAATCATCGACCCACAAGCTGATTTCTACTTTAGGTAAGAAGGCAAGCGAATATTCGCTGTCGCCGTATTGATCGAGATAGCTCTTCTGACGACCGTAACCTTTTACTTCTCGCACACTCAGCGCTTCAAGAGGAGCTAGGCGCAAGCTTTCTAAGACTTTTTCGGCAAGATACGGTTTAACAATGGCAACAATTTGTTTCACAGCACAAGCCGTAGCGATTAGCAGTTAGCAATCAATTGGTGTTAAGGCAAAACCTTTCACCAACGAACGATTCATCAGCTAAAGAAATTTTCGCCGAACAAATCCATTTGTGGATTGGTTTCTACCGTCATATCGCCATGCACTTCAACATAACAAGCCAGCCGCATGGTGTCTTCGTGACCAATATAAGATAGCGCCGGCAATGGATCAGGCACCGGCATTTTAAACTTGGCTTTCTCCATCATTCCCATGGGACTGGCGTTTTCGACGCCTTTGGTAATGAGCACGCGGCAACTGCCGCACAGCCCAAGGCCATGGCAATTGTCTGCTTTGTTGAGAGAAGCACCAAAGCCATTCAGTCCGTAATATAAATTCACGCCGGCTTTCAAAGCTTCTTTGCGTAAATTCGCTCCCTCGGGTACTTGGATTTCCTTCTTTTCGTTGACAAAAGTGACGGTAGGCATGGAGAGCGCAATTAGTAAATGAAGTAGATACTTGTTAATAAGGCTAGAACACTAATTTAGTGCGAAAAATACGGAAAATCTAGGGCGGTGTTTAGGGCCGTAGCTTGAAAAAAGGCATTTTTATAATTTTCAAGCGGAGCATAGTAACTTGTCTTTAAGAGTGGTCGTTTTTCTTAGTCGAC
>CAZIGP010000583.1:0-3734 GCA_964538425.1 uncultured Pirellulales bacterium
ACAATCACTGTGTTTTTTTCCATCTGGATGCATTGCCGTGACTGGGCAAGCATTTGTCCAACTAATTCGGCAACATCTCGATTCGATGTCTGTGGCCGCACATGGACACAGCCTGTTTCATCAGGAGCACTTCCAACAAGCGCCCTATACGTAACTTCGATGTCCTGCGGAACCTGCTTGCCACAAGATTTTATTGCGTCAACAATATCCGGAACCCAGCCAGGCACCTTTACAATAAAACCTGTCGGCGGCGCCTCGAGACCTAAAAGCTCACGCACTTGTCCTTTCACCAACTCACTGTCGGCTCCTGGCATTCGCAACACTAAAGAATTGTGTGGCAGCTTGACTTCGGTTAAAGCTTCACTTACACCGTCATGAAAATGATGGTCGCCAGGGTATGATTCTGAATTAGACAACATTGCTAAACGGCGATGTCCTCGATCTAACAAATAGTGCGTCAGCAAATACCCTCCTTGCCGCTCATCAGCATCAATGGATGGCAGGGACTGCCCCGGATACAACGAGCCCATCACTACTAGTGGATAATGGCTTTCATCCAAGTATCGATACACAGGATAGGAACAGCTAATCGCTACGACACCAGCAACTCGCCCCTCATCTCGAAAAGGTTCTAGTAGGCCACGCACGAAATCGACATCGCCATGCGAAGGCACATACCCAACTCGCACCTCGGCTACATCCGGCATATTGCTCAGCAAGCCCTCCATCAGCGGATCAAGTCGCACAGTATGCAACAATCTCTCACTGGCTGGACAAAGAATAGTTACCATGGGAGTACCCGCTGTTTTCTCCTGAGCGAGCGCCGGCCCAACGAACGTGCCGCTTCGATGATTACGGACTACAATGTCCTGCTCTGCCAACAACTTCAAAGCGCGATTTGCTGTCGCGATACTCGTCCCTAAAGTACGAGCGATTTCTTCACCGGTCTTATATCGATTGCCGGGAACCAGCCCTCGACTTCGAATGTCGCGCTCCAGCGTTTCCGCTAATTGCTTTAGCATTCCGCTCACAAACTTTCTCCTTTCAACTAAAGTCAGAATAGCAACAATTGAATTATATGTCAATAATTAGATCAATATAAATCTCGAATAATTATCGAATTAGCATTTGATATGCTCCGTCGATATCTACAGTCCCTGCTCTCACAAAAACCCTTGAGTGCCATTTTTCGGTTAAAAATGAGATTTTGTGAGATTTTAATATTTCATTTATATCAAATAACTCAAAAACTATTGACGCCTTTTCTACTGCTTGTTAGCATCTGATTAAGCACAGTCTGAATATAGATGATACCAGGAACACCGAATCTCGCATTATTCGGTGACTGAATTAGTGCAGGAGAAAACAATGCTGAGAGATCCTGTAATAGATGCCAACCTAAATAGTATTACTCGGGCTAATGGCCCTCATTGGAGGCATTCTGCTCCAGTCGGTTGGCAATGCGTGCTAGAACTCGATGAACACTGCGTCCAGCGAAATGGTAATGAAGCTGAATTAGCTGAAGCTGTTCGTTGTGGAGCCGATTTACGTGTTGGCACAGGATTTCGCCATCACGAACACATCGAATTGGGATCAGACTGCCAAGAATTGATTCACGAATTCATCGATTTTCGCGTCACATACTTATTGGATAATCAATGGAGCGCTGGCATTTGCAATCTTCGTATGCCTGTACATACCCCCGAGGGTTTCGGTCCTCGAGAGTCGATGTCGTTCTTTCTGTATAACCAAAATGGACTACAGGCGCTGGCACGACCGTTCCTTGATGGAAAGCTCTCCACCGAACACATGAACTCGTGCCTAAATGACTTTGGCCGCATGACTCGATTTCGAGAACTTGATCGAGCGGATACCGAGACCAATGCGCCCAGCTACACGTTCGTTTATAATTTTGATTTCTTCAAGTTTTGCGTCAACTCGCGTTGGCGAGAAGTGTTATCACACGAATCGGATGGTACGATCATCTCCGGTTCAATCGAAGATCTTGCCTGCGCCTTTCGCACTGGTGCAGAGTTCAAAGTAGCGATTCGTGGTCTGTGCGCCGATCTTGGCAGTGATGCCGATGATGCTGTAGACCACGAAGTCTTCGCTCATCTTGGTTCTTGTTACTATTACACGGAGAGAAAGCTTTTCATGGGCGCGACACATCCAGTCGTTCGCGTTGCCCCAACCATTCCATTAACTTATCGCAGCCAAGGCTGGGACTTTGGTTGGCTACTACCACGAACAGATGGACATGTGGCTCGATGGCTTTGCGATCCTTACACTCTCAAATTTCGCAAGAGCACTAGTCGCCATGCAATTCGATGGTTTGTGGGCACTTAACGAACTTCGTAGATTACTTGTAATTGACACCACATACCCTCGGCAAACAAGCTATCGATTTAGGCACACCTATGACAGCGGAATAACTGGTGGCTTACTACGACGTTATCGTCATTGGTACGGGAGCTGTGGGCAGCGCTGCACTTTTCCACTTAGCCCATCGCCAAGTGCGCGCGATTGGCCTAGACCGTTTTCCACCAGGGCACGACCGCGGAAGTTCGCACGGTCAAACGCGAATGATTCGCCTGGCCTACCACGAGCATTCCAATTATGTCCCGCTGCTGGTACGAGCTTACGACTTGTGGCGTGAGCTCGAACAAATCGCCCAAAGAAAGTTGTTTTACGAAGTTGGCATTCTCGTCGGAGGAACTCCGCAAGGTGATATGGTCTCTGGCGTTCTTCGTTCCGCCTCTGAGCACCAATTACCAATCGAACAGTTTTCGGCAGCAGAAGCGTCGCAGCGCTTTCCGGGATATCGATTACCCGAGAATTTTTGCGCACTATTTGAGCAACGAGCAGGCTATCTACTGGTCGAGGAATACATCAAGTCGCACGCGGAGGCCGCAGTCCGCGCCGGCGCAGAACTCCGGTGCGATAGTGCAGTCCGACGTTGGTGGGTCGACGGACGAACGGTCATCGTGGAAACAGATCGAGGAACGCTATCGGCCGATCGCTTGGTGATTACCGCTGGGGCCTGGGCCAGTGAGATGCTTACCTCCTTGAAGGTTAAATTTCAGGTTCTGCGTAAACCACTATTCTGGTACCACGCTAACGACCCACGCTACAAAGTCGAATCGGATTGCCCTTGTTTTCTCTTCGAGACGCTCGGGGGAATTTTTTATGGTTTTCCACAAACCGATAAACTGGGAGTAAAGCTGGCTGAACATACCGGCGGCGAACCGGTAGTAGATCCGTTTCAGCCGGATCGCAGCCTGCACGCTGCCGACCAGCGGCGCATCGAAGCTTGCTTGGCAACTCACTTACCAGACGCTTCGCAACAATGCACCGCTCACAGCGTGTGCATGTACACAATGTCTCCCGATGGTCACTTTGTAGTCGGCCAGCATCCCGAATATCCACAAGTCGTATTTACTGCCGGTTTATCAGGTCACGGATTCAAGTTCACTTCCGTGCTAGGAGAAATCATAGCAGACCTTGCCTTACAGGGAAAAACTCGGCATCCGATTGAATTTCTTTCACCCCAGCGATTTATTACCTAAGTTCGAGCTATGCCACTATCACTTGAAAAGTCCTCTATCCAAGACATCGCTGGGCAGCTCCAATTTTGCACGGATAGTTTCATTGGCGGTCGTTTCATGCCGGCGATTTGCGGGAAAACATTTTCAACCGAAAATCCTGCCACTGGTAAATACATTGCCGAAATCGCT
>CAZIGP010000584.1:0-3030 GCA_964538425.1 uncultured Pirellulales bacterium
CAATAATGCTGTCGTGGAAATAAACAAATCTGCCCCGGGTATAGCGGTGGTTGGCTTCAGGCTGCTTTCCGCCACAGTATGAAATTCAGGCAGAAGATATTGGTCGATTTGCTTCCATGGCAGCGATAACCAAGCGGATAAGCTGCCGGCGTTCTTTGCGCGGTCGATGGGTAGCGGTGTCCAATCATAAACTTCTTTGGTAGCTGGTATATCTTCCAGTACGATCAAACCATCAAGCATCGAACCTAATACCGGCGAAGGCGTTGTCCATCCGCTTCGTAACGGAAAAGCTCCTGGTGCTACTCGCTGCATGTCGGCGAGTATTGTAGTGGTAGAGTCGTCATTTTCATTAGAAGATGATTTGCCAACGGCAATGCCGTAATCTGCTGTCGGCTTGCGTCCTTGGCGTTCTGGCAACGATAAGGACATCGTGGGTGCGTAACGAATTCGCGAACTCGCGATCAACGGGCGGTTATCGGACGCTTTGGGCAACATTTCAAACGGGACATACCACAACAAACCATCCGGGATGATCACTAATTCTTGAAGTTGATCGTTCAGTTTGATCTTTGCCCCGAAAATTGCGTCGGCCAAATCCTTTGCAGCGCCTTTCCAGGCTGTGTCGGCCAGTTGCTGTTCTGACAGTTCGCGAACTCCGTCAAAATTGCCAATCGAACGGAGCAGGGCAGCGGTGCGTTTTTCTACGAGTGCAGGATTTTCGATCCGCCAATGTTCGTATTTATCGCCGGCATATAACCACGCATAGACGCCGCGAGACGTCGTGAAAAATGCCAATAGTGCTTGCCCGGGGGCAAGTGTTTTCTGCATTTCCTTTGTCTTTCGAATCGGCGGAAAAACCATGTCGGCAGCTTCGCGACGCAAAGCCATTTCTCGCAGCATCAATTCTTGTGAAGTTGCAATGGTCGCAAGTTCGGTCAATTTTTGGGCCGTTTCGCGTTGCATGTTGCTATCGGCATCGGCGCTAAATCCTTTTACGCTAATTTGCGATCGTAATTGCTTTGCTTTTTGCGAGGCCTCGGCATATTTCGGATATCGCACCAGCAATTCCTGCCGTTGGAGCCGAGCGGTATTGCCGAGCGAGTCTTCAGGAGCTTCCAATATCCAGCGCAGCGCCAAGGTGCGACCGCCTAAATGCAATGTGCTGAAAAATCGATGCCTGCGCGCCAAATCAGCTACTTCTAAGGCCAAATCGGTATCTGACTGGAGCGCGGTTTCCAACCAGTGTTCGAACGGCAGCGGATGCGGCGTGTTTAGCACGGCCAACGATTCCATCGGTCGCGAAGACCAATCAAATTGCCCGGGATCACGCAGCAGTTGATCGTATAACGCGAGCGCCACACGAGCTGAAAAGCGACCGCCTGGATTGGTAACACAAAGCCGGTCGGCATAGTCAATTTGGAATAGCCATTTTGAGCCGCCATTGCGGAGCCACCTCAATGCCAAAGCAAGTGCTTCGTCACCGGCTGGCAATGCAGCGCGTTGGTAGCTGGTCAGCGCAGTCAGGTAATTCAACCGGCCGCCAATTTCGGTAGCAAACATATCGCGGCGACCGATCGTGCTGCGAGTTTCACTGAGAAGCGCGATTGCCTGTGGGATCTGACCTGTTACCGCCATTGTTTCCGCGCCGAGCAGCATGAGCGAAGCAAACAACTCTCGTCCACGAGTACGTGCCCACGGTGTGGCAGCCGCTAAGGCAGTACTGATTGGGCCAAGTTCGCCTGCCAGCAAAGACGCCAAATGCAATTGCCGAAAAGCTTCTTCCAATACGATATTGTCGCTGTACTGAACGGCTGCATAAGTAGCTTCCTCAAAATATCCACTTGCCGTCTTAAAATCGTTCGACTGCATCGCAATCTGACCCAATTCCAGGAGTGCGAGAGCGGTTAATGGATGGTCGTATTGTCCCATCGTCATTAAAGAACGCTTAAGCATTGGATCGGCTTGGGCTGCTTTGCCGGCTACGCTATAAGCCATGCCTTGCTGCATGTCGATCCAGGCCTCTGACCAATGATTAGGAGGACTCAACCGGCGCGCGGCAGTCGCCATCACATCATCAGTAAATGCGTCAGCGGTTACTAAGGGGCCAAGGATATCGCGACGGCGCTTCATTGCCAGGCAGGTGCAACGTACGACTTCTTGCACGTTGACGGTGTAAATTCTGGGCGCGACGAGAGCGCCACCTTTTTGCACGGCGTTTTGTGCCGCTTGTAAGTCGCCTACTTGAATGTTGAGCGAGGCAGAATACACACCGGGTCTAGCACCACGGTTACTTTTGCCCCAAGGTGTTGCGACAAAATTTGATGCAGCTTGAACCGCTGGAGGAAACTGCACGCGGATCATCCAATCGGGATACTGTCGATAAATTTGCAGCGCCGCAGTGAAGTTATCTAGTGCTGCAGTGAGATTACCCAATCGGTACTCGGCTTCGCCGATCATCGTGTAGTAGCAAATTGAATCGATCCAGCGAGTTTGCCCAACCCGGTGTGCGCTGGCAAGTTCGCGACGAAAGATGCCTAAAGCGTCGCGATACTGTCCTTCGATCAGCGCGTTAAAACCAAGTTGATAGCCAGCCGAGGGGATACCGCGACCACCAAGCTGAGCCCAAGCGGGCAATGCTGCTAGCATGACGGCAACAATAATTGCCAGTCGAAACGAAGCGAAAAGTCTAAAAGTAGAAATCAATCGAGGTGCAGGTAAAGGCGCCATCGCCGAGTGCCTCCAGCGCTGTCCGGGGCGGGGAGAGGAATAGCTTCATCATACCCAATTTAAAAGCTTGGGGCGAATTAGCGGCCCGCGTAAAACAATTCTGGGTGTTTCGGGTAGCGATTTAGCATCCAAGATTCAGGTTCTTGTGCCGCCAGGCCTTAGTTTCCCTAAATTCTCTAAAAGGAACGCAAGTTACCTCCCTACGACAGTCGATAACGATTCTGACGATTGTAGCGATTTTACCTCCGCAAGCAGTTCAAGCTGTCGGAGCGTCAGGCCGAGGCGATTCTCCAAATGCGGCTG
>CAZIGP010000584.1:3040-3721 GCA_964538425.1 uncultured Pirellulales bacterium
GCAAGCAGTGCAAGCTGCCCGGATGGCAAGCCTGTGCCAATAAGGTGTATGGAATGAGCCAATCAAAAAAGAACAGCGGTCGTAAAGCCGCTCTGTGTGCTGCGGCCTTACTGGGCTGCTTCGGATTGACCGGCTGTGCTGCAGATTACAACGGCCAAAGCTTGCCGAGCCCGTACTACTTGAGCGATGACATTCAGTATTTCCCGGCAGGTCCAGAATTCAAGTTGACTCGCGAAGCCGCAGCCCAGAAAGAGTATCGTGATACGCAGGCTGAACGGCTTGGACCAAGGCCACAGCCGCAACCGTAACTCCAAGGTTCAGTGTGCAAACGGAATGCTTTTTTGTGCGGCGCACTGAGTTCGGAACATTTGTATTTCCAAAATAGTCGGGCACCGATGGTGATTCTTTCAATGTCATTGAGACGAATGCGCAATCGGTGCCGGGGGGGACGACCCCTTCGCGCTGACGTCTGAGCGGATCTGCTTGCTGCCCCGAGCAGTTTCAGCTCAGACGTCAGTTGCGATGTGGGAATTTCCTCTAAGTTTCTGAGCTAGCTGCTGGCAATATCTTCAATACTTACCGCATGCCGTTTACTGCTTAGCTGCTTCCATGGATGCCGAATTTTCATCGACAGTGCAGCAAGTAGCCAATGATTTGTTGGTGTGGGTCGGATTTGGCACC
>CAZIGP010000585.1:0-3717 GCA_964538425.1 uncultured Pirellulales bacterium
AACTGCTTATGCTCGATTGCTGTTCGCAATGCGGCAAACTGCTCAAGACTAATTACCTGCTCTTCGCGATCTTGAAACAGCGAGGCAAAATCTTCGAACGGTTCGACGCCATTGCCGATATTTCGCAGCAACACCTTCAGTTCTTCTTCGTTCAGGTCGTCACCGTGAAAATTGCGCATCAGCCGCTTGAAATCTTCGTCTCGAGCCGTTTGGCCTGCCATCGTGGCCGCTGTCATGTTTTCAATGAGAGATTCATGAGCGCGAATGCTCAATTGCACGTCGTCTGCAATTGCAGGTGGAGACGTTGGAGCGGCTAGCTCATTAGCTCGAGCCTGCAATCCAAGAACTGTCAGCCAGTCGGGAGTAGTGGCAAATCGGAAAACCGTGGGAAATGCCCCGCGACGTGCCAATGGATTGCGGAATTTTTTGTTGTAGTTGCGATTAACATTGGTGAGTAATCCGCCAGTGCGGGCGTCCATACGAGTTTCTAGCCGCTCTTCAGCATGCTGAGCAGCAATTGCTTCACCCGTTGCTTTACTGCCGTAAATACGCTTTGTTCCGACGCGCTGAATGATGAATCCGCCGTTGATACAAATGCCATCAATGTTGCTTTGTGTACAACATTCTGCTTGCGCCAACTGAGTTGAAAAACCAAGCTCATCGATAAAAATGCGCTTTCGTCCCAATAATGACGTCGTTGCACTAGAGAAGATTGTCGCCGGACCGTTACGACCTACGGTTTTTGAAAGCGTGTTCCCTCGCAATGTAAGTTCGATTGTAGCTCGGTTTGCACTTGGGACTAATGCCGCGGTCACTGCCCCACGAGTGCGGCCGCGACCGGCAATATCGGTGCCTAATACAACATCAGTAATGGGCGTGTCTTCATCAATGTTGTCTTGAATACCAGCGGTCACGATATTTTGGGACACTTGCACGTTCAAATTTGGTTGAGAAAATTGCTGCCGCACGACTGCCACGAGAGGGCGAGCTTGCCCACTGGCATCAATCGCGCCAAGTGTTTCGCCCATTCTTACACGGTCGACTTGCTCAGGTTTATCTACTGCTGTTTGTAAATCAGCAGCTAATTGTTCGATCGCCTTCTCATATTGTGGTTTGGCATCTGTATTTTGATACGCAGCTAATAAGTCGGCATAGGTGTGAATTGCTGCCCCTAAGGAAGCAAAAGGCGGCAATTCCAAACCAGCGTCTCCAGCAACAAACCGAGAGGCAATGGCATTCAACGCAGCAGGGTCGGCAGTTATACCTTTTTGTAACTGGGCTTGTAGCTCAGTTAATTGAAGATGCTTTCGCCAACCATCACCATTGGGCCCAGAGTTTTTCAAGTAACGATCTAATCGCCTCAGCGCCGCATCGGTGGCAACTTGACGAGATAGCACTTCGGCTTTGCTAACAGGTTTGAATTTGTCGCCTGCTTCGTGGGCAAGCGCAGGAAGGTCTGACAATGCGGGCTGTGAAAGCTCACCAGCCCAAGCAGTCAATGCGTCACGTGTTGTGAGAAACTGCGGTAACTTTAGCCCAGGTTCCGCCGCTTCGTATCGTGACAACACTTTTAATACTGTGTAGCGATTGGCTTCCTTGCCTTTGTTAAGTTCCGTCTCCAACTCACCTGTTAATAGATAACGATTCCAATTGTCACCACTTTGCTGGCCCGAAAGCCAAGTATTTTGAATTTGTAATGCCCGCTCGACTCGAGCCCGGGGAGACTCATCTTCAACGGCTGGTAGCGGCTTAAGCCATGAGAAAAATACGATCCCTGCCAAGGGGAGGAAAATCCTTCGCATCCGTTCGCTCCTCAAAGGTGTGTGTCGCACAAAAGCGCTAACCATTCATACCACGAAAGCGCAGTCCACGCCAACTCCGCATTTTTCGGCACTCTTAAAACCCTCAGAATCGTTAATGTTTTCTCAAAACTTACTAATTTCATTCAACTTAGAAGCGATGCCAACCGCTATCAAATCTAAATTGCCACTTCGCGAATGCAGTGATAGCTTGTCAATCTAATTCGGCATTAAAATCTATTTATTTTACTTAAATTTATCATTTTACCCCCTTGATGCTTTCGGATTATTCGACCCTAATAACGCCGTCAAACATGGAATGGGTAGCCGGCTTAACGGCTTAATCCCGCCTCCAGCGATTGCCATGGAGGGTTTTCCCGCCTCGATCGCAAAACGTAGAGCCCGGAAGACAGTAAGGCAGCAGAAAACGAAACGCTTCCGGAACAGTTCCTTTTGAGCCTATCGCCACCATGGAGTCTGGCTCACCCTGTTTTTATTCCACCGGAAGGAGACTATCGATGCGAACTAGCTATCAAATACTTGCGGCTGTTGTCTATGCTTTGACGCCGTTATGCAGCATTGCCGCCGAAACGGAAACTTCTCAGCTTCACGCCTCCCCCAAGCAGCTTGTTTGGCTCGATGATTATCGAGCAGCTACCGATCAAGCAAAAGCTGAGAAGAAGATGGTCTTAATTCACTTCTACCGAGCTTCCGATCAAACACGAAAAGAAGCTGCTTCAGCGATCGACTCCGTCGCCAACATTGAACGAGCACTAAAGGAGCCAGGCATTCGCGAACGTTTGGATCGTTATGTGTTAGTAAAGCTGCCCGTCGAGAGCGAAATTAAGATCAAAGGCGAATCCGTGCAGTTGCTCCATCACGGAGCTTTTTCTGAATTACGTAAAGGCCCTGGTATTGCAATTGTTGATTTCGTTCATGAAGAGTCTGACTACTACGGCTATGTCGTTAGTGTAATGCCGTTTACTCCGGGCAAGTACTACCGCTTCCGCCCCAACCATTTGGAAACACTCTTGCAACTGCCGGCTGGAACGCTCACGCAGCGGAGCATGATTTTTGCTGTACGAATTCATCCAGAAAAACCAGCAAGCACGAATGGCGAAAACGATCCCATCCTGCTTTCCGAAGCCAAAAGCCATTCGAATTATCAAGCCCAAGTTCGCGTGCAGGGGCACCATCATTGGGAATCACGATTTCAACGCATTATCGGCCGACTACTTGGTCGTGGTAAGTCCGGAACGCCAGTAGAAGTAGTTGCTGAAAGTTGGCCTGCACAAGACCTGATGGATTCGTGCGTTGATTGCGTTGCTAGTTGGCGACACTCAGAAGGTCATTGGTCGGCGGTTAGCGCCCGGCAAGCTAGCTATGGTTACGATATTCGCCTGAGCGATAACGGCATCTGGTACGCCACAGGAATTTTCCGTGAAGCAAAGTAGCTAACTGGCAGTTTTAGGAAAGCGAAGAATTAACTACCAGTTAAATCTATCAAACAGCCACATGCTAGGTTGCTGATATTGCGATCTGCTTGGCATTACTTACTGCTTGCTGTAGGGTTTGCTGCAGCCCATAATGCCCTTGTTTCTTGCATTTGATGTGCAAATTACGGGGCAACTGTGCTTATCCCTTACAACACCGACGCACCGCTTTATCATTTTCCGTTTGCAACGATTGGATTAATTGTTGTTAACACTCTTGTCTTTGTCGCCGAGCTGAATGCTGAACCAGAGGAAGTAATTCCTTGGATGCTCGAATTCGGAAATGGCCTGCATCCATTGCAATGGCTTAGTAACAATTTCATGCACGCCGATTGGATTCATTTGATCGGCAACATGTTTTATTTGTGGGGCTTTGGTTTAGTAATCGAGGGAAAATTAGGTTGGTGGAAGTTTCTGCTTGTATA
>CAZIGP010000586.1:0-3714 GCA_964538425.1 uncultured Pirellulales bacterium
GGTAGCAGTCATTACCAGCGCGCGACCGATGTGCTTCTTACCGCTTGCTTTGTGATTGGTGACGGTGGCTGGTTGAGATTCAATCATGCCGATCACGGATTCCATGCCGTAACTCCGAAATATCGATGTGTTTGCGCAAATTCTAGCGATGTGCTCAATCGCAATGAACCTCAATTGATTTGAATTGTCTTTATATTTGTGCGCCGGCAAGCTTTTAGCCTGCTAAAACGCCTGAAATTGATGCCTACGATTATGTCTTGTTACATCGTATAATCGAAGTTTCCCACCTCCCTGCCCTCCCCTGCCGCCATGATCCGCCCTGCCTCGCCGCATCCGCTTATCGCATTGAAGCGTAAGCTGCTGCCCAGCGATCGACCAACGTTTACGCGTTCCGCTCCGGAAGTTCCAACCCCTTATGATGCGGCGTTTTGGCTTGCTTACGTAGCTAACATGGCTCTGCTAATGGCACTGAGCCTGCTCTTCCGTTATGCGGACTTTGTAGAGTTCCTAGGTGGGTCGGAATTTGAACTTGGGCTGATTGCCGGCATCGGCATGATCGGCAGTTTGTTGGTGAGATTAGCACAAGGCGTTGGCATCGATCGCTATGGCGTGCGGTTGGTTTGGCTATGGTCGCTGGTTTTGTTTACCGTTGTGCTTATCGCTCATGCTGGGCTCACCACTGTTCATGGGCCTGCCGTTTATATCTTGCAAATTGTTTTTCGTATTGCTGTCGCTGGAGCATACGGTGCAGCAATCACGTATATCGCCATCAGAACCAATGCCGCAAAAATGGCAGAAGCCATGGGCATGCTCGGTACGTCGGGCTTTGTTGCAATGGCAATCGGCCCTATCTTAGGCGACTGGCTACTAGGCATCAAACCCGCTAGTCGCAGCACGATTAACATAATGTTTTTTGCATCTGCGGGATTCGGAATATTTTCCTGGATCGCAGCGTACTTAGCTACTCGTAGCCAACAGCCACCACCGTCGCGTTGTCAGGCACCGATGTGGTTAGTGCTCCGCCGCTACCACCCTGGAAAAATCTTACTGATGGGCATCACGATGGGACTAGGCACTGGTTTGCCCGCGGTGTTTGTCCGTCCGTTTGCCACGCACATAGGCATCGAAGACATTGCTTGGTTTTTTACAACCTACGCTGCCAGCGCATTTTTTGCCCGAATTTTAACTCGGCGGATCTGCGATCAATGGGGAGCTCATCGAACCATTTTACTCGGAATGTCGCTGTTGGTTCTCGGCATTGGATTGTTCACTGTGGTGACATATTCCTGGCATTTTGCCCTGCCAGGGATGCTGATTGGAACAGCCCAAGCCGTGCTGTTTCCAGCGATTGTGGCAAACGGAAGTGCCGCTTTTCCAGAACGCTATCGTGGGCTAGGAACAGGCCTGATGTTGGCCGCACTAGATGTAGGAACGCTCATTGGCGCGCCAGTGGCCGGTGCTATTATTTCGCTGGCTGAAGCGATTGGCTTACCGGGATTTACATTCATGTTTTCCAGTACAGCGGTGCTGCTACTACTCGGAACACTATGGTATGCCTGGTCTCCTAATAATAAAAACGATCTCTGAAATCTTAAGCAAGAGAGTCTACTGAAAATTCTTCGCGAATATTTCAATAGTACTTCAAAATGCGACCTTACACTGCGTCGCCATGTACAACACATCCAAGCAGCTTAGCACTCTGCGTAGCAAGAATTCGGCAGGCTTCTTCGGCAATTGGCTGTGGTGTGCCATCGAGTTCGATCGAAAGAATTACTCCATCTGCAATGGGCAAAAAGTCGGTCGCTGACTGACTGGAACTATTTAATTTTTTTGCTTTGCTTTCAATGGGCCCAGCAGCGACAAAAACAATGTCGAACTCCTGCTGAATTGTCGGCCAAATTTCATAAAGCTTTTGACGATCGCTCTGCCGAATCGATCCTGCACCGCGTGCAAGTAAATAGACTTGCGGATGTTCCGTAGGTCCGATGATATCTAATAACTTTGTCGCATCATCCAAAGTGCTTGTTAAACCGGCATCGCACTGCAATCCTAAATTCAAAGCGACACCACAATCTGGGCCAGCGGCCTCAACAATCAGAATCTTGAGATTTCGGTTAGTTTTCTCGCCAACGTGCTGAACAATGCTGACGGCTAGCGGCACTAACCAAGAAGCATCGTGTGTCGTTCTACCCGCATCAATCACAAGAAGCGTGCAAGGTCTTTGGAGAGGAAACCGTGCCAACAGATGATCGCGCAGCTCGCGATATTCTTCGCGCAGCGGCAAGTTTTGAGAAGGCGGTCTATCGATGGGAGCCGCAATGGATACAGTTTGTAAAATGGTTTGCTCTAAAGCATCATTACGATCTTGCGAAATTAACTTCTGCAATTCCTCGAGCCGCGATATTGCGGAAGGCAAAGTTTCATTTAGCTCGGCATCGGTAACAAGCTCAACGACATCGCTATGCACTGATTTCAACTCGAAATCAACAGCATTTCGGCGTTTTTTTTCCGGGCTCAAGTCAAGATTTGATAACTCGTCCGGAATACATTCGTAAGCGGTTGATTCAAAAGGCTCAAAAGGCTCAATAAGAACCGTTTCATTCGAAATGAAAGTTGCTGGATCGCACTCTGTCCAATCAGACAATTCTTCGACGATCGGCTTATGCGATGAAAGCTCCTCGGTCGAATTTATCGGTCTCAATTCGTGTGCTTCTAACCCAGTTTCATTGCACAGAGGATCAATATCACAAGCCACGAGGGACCGTGAATGATTTTGTTTCAAGGCTTTTAGGAGAAGACTCAATTGTCAAACCAAATTCGTCTGAATAAGTAACAAATATAGATATCTAGCCGTGTCGCAGTTGAGAAAACAACTGTCGGTACTCTTGCCGCCGCACAGCTGGCCTTGATTTATTTGATGAGCCGACGATGTGATCAGTTGATTCTTCAACGACAATTAAGTCATCATCGTTAGTAGGCAGAGGTTTTGCTGATGGCTTCATTTCTGCCTGCCCTGCTACCGGTGTGGATATCTTTGCAGGTCCCAATTCTTTGCCGAATGCCTCAACCGCTTTAGTCGCCACAGGTGTGGGCATGCCTCCTGGCCAACCTACAGGAGCAATTGCCATGACGGCTGCGGCCTGCGCTGCCGGCGGGGGTAACATCGCATTGAGTTCGCGGCTTTCCGGGGCGCGTACAAGTGGCCGATTAGCAAGCGCATCGCGTTCGATTGAAGTGTAACGGTCTAAAACCACTTCTTCTTCATCGAACGAATGAAAGGAAGGGGAAAGCGACTGAAACGTCAATTCAACTTCCGGCCGAATGCTACCAGCCGGCTTAAAGTCACTCTCCGCCAAAGCAAATTCACTGCCACTTTCTGGTTCTGGAAAATCAAAATGAGGCGTCTTTTGAAGAGAAGTTGTCGGAAACGGAACAGCGGCGGGTAGATCTTCCGTAGATTCGGCGTCTAGTTGGCCAAACTCGATAATATCTGCCGTACCAGTAATGCGGGTTTCATCCGAACTCCATGGGGTAGGTAACTGCTGCAAGTCCGACCACGCCTCTTCGATACCAGCTGCAGGAATTTGCCGAACACCACCCGCATATGCCAACAGAAGCGCATGGTAACACACTTGATTGATAAGCCGCGGAATACCATCCGTGGCGCAATGAACCGCTCTTAAAGCGTCATCCATAAATACAGATTGCGGTTGG
>CAZIGP010000587.1:0-3714 GCA_964538425.1 uncultured Pirellulales bacterium
TTCGTCGCGACGTTGCGAGTATTCACCCCGAAAAAGCACGTATGCCTTTTTCGGGTGCGGCAATTCCTGCATAACCATTAACTCTTTGATTCCGTCGGCAACACCATTCAATTCAGCCCGGGCTGCTTGAAGTGATGTGAGATACTTTGACCAAGGTTCGTCAACGGTAGCTAGATACATGTCGAACAGTTGTTCGGAAGTCGCTGCATCCGGGGCCATGCTCGATTTAGACTCAACCAACGTTTGCAGCGGTGTGGCGTGCCAGACGGCTTCGACTTCGAGTGCTGTCAAGGCGCGACGAAAGACACGAAAATCGTCGATTGCACCGCCTTTGAAACCGCGATCTCGAAACCGCTCTCCGAGCGCGATGTTGTCGGCACCTCCACCTTGAATGGTTTTCGTGAGGCCGTCACGAACGACATCTACCTTTGCTGGACGACCGTTGACGAATAATTTCAACCCAGCGGAGCGGCTGCTACCATCGGACGATACAACGACATGCACCCACTCGTTCAAAGGAAGTTGTTCGGTCGCTGCGATCGAAATCGCATTTCCGGGCCAGAAATGAATCAACGACCATTTCAGACGCCCCTCTTCGATAAGCAGCTCATAACCTCGGCTGCCCGCGTCGGTCCAGGCTCGCGAGCGATGAAATACGACGGCCCGTTCTTTCACGTCAGGCGTTTTTAACCAAAGAGCGATTGAGAAGGGTTCGTGGCGTTCGAAATTGCCGAGCGGGAGATCCACCGAGTCGTCCCCGGTAAACTCAATCGCTTGCCCCGTTTGTCCAGGTACAAGTCGATTTTGCCCTTTGAGCTTCGCTGGTTGCTTAGAATCGATCTCGTTAGCAAGCTGATCTTGTTCAAGGGCATCAAATCGAAAGCGTGCGATATCGCCGTCGAGCAACGGCGATGTCGCGTCTTGAGTTTGGCTGCTTGCCTTCGCCGAGCGAATTTGCTCAAGCCAGGCTTTAAAAGTCTCGCGCCGTGTTTCGCGCAGTTGTGAACTCTGAGTTTCGAGCTGCTCGACTTTGCCTTGCAGCGGCTTCGATTGTTGCCGCGTGGAATCGTCGACTAAAGCCAAGGCCGGCGTGGGGACTGCGGTAGTAAAGTACGAATATAGCCCGGCTTCATCGATGTTTTGGAACATCGCAAAAAGTTGGTAGTATTCCTTCTGTGCGATTGGGTCGAATTTGTGATCGTGACAGCGAGCGCATTCGAATGTGAGCCCTAAAAACGCTGTGCCAAATGTTTGAACTCGATCGCAGACGTACTCTACTCGGTACTCTTCTTCAACGCTGCCGCCTTCGCTCTCTTGCTGGTGCAAGCGATTGAACGCCGTCGCTAAAATTTGCTCATCAGTTGCATTAGGCAAAAGATCGCCGGCAACTTGCCAAGTGATAAACCGATCGAAAGAAAGGTTCTCGTTAAATGCTTTGATAACCCAATCGCGCCAGGGCCAAGCTTCGCGCTCACGATCGACTTGAAAGCCGTAGCTGTCTGCATAGCGCGCCACATCAAGCCAATCTATAGTCATTCGTTCGCCGTAATGTTGCGAGGTGAGTAGACGATCGACAAGCAGCTCATACGCATTGGGTCTGGCATCCGCAAGAAAAGCTTCGACTTCAGCCACTGTGGGAGGTAAGCCAGTGAGATCAAAACTGACACGGCGAATGAGCGTCGTGCGATCTGCCTCAGGCTGTGGTTTCATGCTGCGCTTCGCCAGGCCCGTTGTTACAAACTGATCTATCGACGACGCAGGGTCCAGTGCAGACTTGGCTTCCGGCAGCGGGATAAATGCCCAATGGTTTTCATACTCGGCGCCTTGCTCGATCCATCGTCGAAGTGTGGCCACTTCTTGCTCGGTAAGGCGTTCAAGCTTGGAGGCCGCTGGTGGCATCCGCTCCTCATCATCGGGGCTAAGAATGCGTCGTACCAACTCGCTCTCGTCAGGTTTCCCGGCAACAATCGCTGCGGCATCGATGGCTGCGTTTCGGTCGTCAAGCCGGAGATCCGCCTCGCGTTTTTGGCCATCGGGACCATGGCAGTGAAAGCACTTGTCAGACAGGATCGGTCGAACATCGCGATTGAAGGAAACAAGTTCTTCTCCAGCCGCCGAGGACCAAATGGCTAAGACCACCGAAAATGTTAAAAGCCGATGAAGCATGAGTAGGAAAAAGGACCAACTATGGAGGGAGAGCGGGGTCGATTAGGTCCAATTTGGGCAGGACTTCTATTTTAGCAACCTGACCAAAGTCGTGTCCACTGCTGGATTCTGGACGCTAATGTGAAAATTTAAACCCCATTGGGCGGTTTAGGTGGCCAATAATCGATATCGTTCCAAACTCCGCATTCCCCTCTCGTTTCGCTGACGAACTTTCATCAGCAGCGATCATATGGCACACATACTTGGAATTTTTCATTAAGTGCATCGGCTACTTTAAAGCATGATGTGGTTCGTTCTTCACCTGTCGCTTGAAGAGCTTATTAAGCAAGTAGGTCTTGAATTGCTCGCTCTTGGGCTTTGAGTTCATTTCGATATTTAAAGATCGCGCTGGCTTTCCGGAATTGCGATAGTACCCGATTTGGGTGTAAACAGGTCGAGAGGCGCTCGGATCCTCAATTCCTGGTTTTTAGCCAAGCGATTGAGAGGCTGGCCCATCATGAATGGTTAGAATTGTGATCAAACATCACCAAACCAATAAAAAGCCTGATGACAGCGAAAGACTTTTGATTCTGCTGCTTTTTTCAAAATCCACTTTAAAAGTCGTTTTTTGAATTGCTGGGACTTAATAACTATCTAAAAGCACTCCACGGCAAAAACTTCTCCTGATCGTGAAATTTGGCTTGACTGGGAGGGTGCCATGGCCGATAATTTTGATGAGTCAAAAAATATTTTTGTGCCTGTCAAGATAGAGGTGGATGCGATGTTGTCTTTCAAGTCGCAGTGCTTGAATTACTTTGTTGGGGCAATGATTTTACTTTCGGCCGCTACAGGGTGCGGAAACCTTGATGCTGCTGATTCAAAATCCTCTCCAAAGGCAAGCGCTGGAAATACTTATCAAGGCAGTTATCCGATTCGTGCAGTTTGCACGACAGGCATGGTGGCCGACTTAGTTCGGAATGTTGGAGGCTCGAATGTTGAAGTCATTCAATTGATGGGCGAAGGGGTCGACCCGCACTTGTACAAAGCTACAACAGGTGACGTAAGCGCACTCAACAAAGCGGACATTATTTTTTATTCCGGCCTGCATTTAGAAGGCAAAATGGCTGACTTGTTTGTGCGAATGGCACGAAAGAAGCCTACCTTTTCGGTTACTGAAGGCATTAACGAGCAGCATGTGCTCGAAACGGTTGAAGGTGCGCATGATCCTCATGTTTGGTTTGATGTGTCGCTGTGGCGACAATGCTTAGACGTTGTGCGGAACGGCCTTGTGGAATTCGATCCTAAACATGCCAAGGAGTATGAAACTCGCGCGGCCACTTATGGCAAAGAACTTGAGGCTTTGCACAGCGAAGCAAAAACGCGGCTGGCAAAAATTCCTGCCGATCGCCGGGTGCTTGTCACCGCTCATGATGCATTTCGTTACTTCGGCCGCGCTTATGATGTAGAGGTTCGCGGCATCCAGGGCATTAGTACCGATAGTGAAGCGGGCGTAAAAGAAATCAACTCGCTGGTTGACCTGCTGGTAAATCAGAAAATTAAAGCCGTGTT
>CAZIGP010000588.1:0-3714 GCA_964538425.1 uncultured Pirellulales bacterium
GGAATCGAAAGAACCGCTCAGTTGTCAGAAGTACTTACAGATCACACGCTTACAACGATCGGGCCAGCAGCGTCTGCACTATGTCTGCATGGAGAAAGCATTTCTTGTCTGTGCATGACATCGATAGACGCAACGCTCCATCGCATTGTCGAGTTGTGGCCCGAGCTTCCTGCGAACATACGGCGAGCCGTTTTTGCCATGTGTGTCGATGCCGTTCTACTTGGCGGCTGATCTAAGTGTCCAGTGAGACATACTTCAGAGACACACGTTTTTCTTGGGCCGGCACGCGACAGCGTTTGCCAATAGGAGACGAGGAGAATGGCTGTCGTCGTTCGTAGCGAGTATTCCACGGACGGTGGAACCGTACGCGTCGCAACGCGTAGATCCCGGCGTTCGATTGCAGGTTACGATAAGTCCATAGACGATTGCATGGGGTGAATGCAGATGATCCGGTGGAGTAGACTACGGTCAGCAGATCAAGGCGGGTCTCGCTCTCATCGAAGCGTGGCCAAGAATTTCACCAAAGGTCAAGGCAGCCATCGTCACTTTGACGGGGGGCTGACATCGAGCGGACGACGCACGTTCGCTTTCTTCTCGCGGCAGTCAAGAGGCTAGACGACGCGCGACCGCTCCAATCATCGAGTGCTTCTAAAGCATTCCTTAAACCAGATCGGATTTCGCAGTGTTTCACAACCGGGATAGGCAAAGTATACGAGCCGTTATCGGCGATTCCGTGAAGAGACCGGCCGGATAAAATCTCGACTAGCTCGGCTCGGCATGGCAGAGGGGGCCTTCGTCGGCAGGTTGGTTGTTGGTTACTTTTGGGCCCAAGCCACCTGTTGCGTTCCCCCTGAAGGATGGGCGGATCGAGTTGAAATGTGGAAAAGCCGGGCAAAGCTGCGACGCCAATAAATTACAAGATATCTGAAATAAATCATTGCGTTCTGGTATTATTTAATGTAGAATGGGTTCCTATGAAGCTAAAAGCTGCAGTCCAATGTGTCACGGTCGCCGAACTAGCTGCCCAGATTGAGGCCGATATCCGCACTCGTGGACTCGCTCCCGGGGATCCTTATCAGGGCACCGTAGAAACTGCCCGCATGTTGGGTGTCGGCACAATCCCCACGAATCAGGCCATGCAACTGCTTGTCAAACGCAATGTGCTCGAACGGAGGCAACGCTTGGGAACCTTCGTCAGCCGGCATTTCGATTCCGCCACTAATGGTGCTGGGCTCAAGCGAGTCCACGTGTTGATGTATGACCACCACTTAGTCGATGAGGGAATCTTTGGTTCCGGTCTGCTGATGGGACTGCAAGGCGCGCTGCCGGGAACGCATTTGCAGTTCGACTTCATGCCGCCGAATCCGCAGGATGAGACAAAGTATTTGCAAGAGACGGTGGATGAGGCGCTTCGCAATCGCGGGGACGATGGATTCGTGCTGTTTCATTCGACGGTGGAGATGCAGCGCACCTTTCGCGATAGCGGGTTGCCAACCGTCATCGCTGGCAGTCTGTATGCCTCCATCAAGGGCTTGCCGTTTGTCGATCGCGATCAGAAACAAGTTGGGCGATTGCTGGCAGAGTATTTGTTGTCACAGGGGCATCGCCGAATTGTGATGATTACACGTCAGCGCCCAGGAATGGGACCAGGTGAATATCTGGCTGCCGACGCCGTTGGCGAAGTGGCAGCCGAAGCGGGGTTATCGGCCAACGCGCTGATGACTCGAGCTCTGCCGCACGACCCCGGTTTCGTCGTCGACGAAGTCCGTCATTTGCTCGAGACCAGTCCCGACTTGCCTGGAATCTTGTTGCGGCCCTGGCAAATGGCCGAACCCGTGTACGAAGCCATTACCTCCGTCGGCCTGAAACCGCAAAAAGATGTCGCCGTGGTCGTGGCAGATTACTATCAGCCACTCTCGTCAAAGCCAAAATATCCCGTGATTCGGTCTACGTTGACCCTCGAAGAATATGGTGAGCGACTTGCCCGATTATTGTTGGCACGCGCCAAGCGCGAACCGTTAGCCAACAGTGGCGTCCTGCTGCCAGTCCGATTGGAGATTCCCGGCAAACTGAATGTTTGAGAGTGTTTCGTGTGTAGTGAATCCATCACTGTTCTGACCATGAAGGGAGGTGGCGCAATCTTGTGAACTTAGTGGATAGTCAAAGGGGGTTGAGGCAACTGTACGGAAATCGTTGGTAATTTCTTCTCTTGTGGTGCATTCTTTGATCGCTGTTATGCATCCTAACGAAAAGGTGATATCAGTATGAAATGCTCTGTTTTTGCAGCTCTGTTCTCAGTGGCTTTCCCTTGGCTGATTAGCCAAACCGCGAGTTCAGCCGTGCTGAACGTCGATTTTGGCAAGGGCCCGATCTATTCCGGTACGCGGGATGCGCCTGACTCGGGCACCGTGTGGAACGGCGTCAATGACAACGCGGCTGGGGGAGTATTCGGGTCATTTGTCGACTCCAACGGCAATGCGGTGTCGTTCGCCGGCGTGTCCATCACCACGACTGCCAGTGCTGGCCTGGATTACAATGTCAATTTCGCCGATCAATTGCTGAACGACAATAACTATACGGATACCAATGGCGTTGCCTCGTCCTCTCTGACGATCAGCGGACTGGCGATCGGCGGTTTGTACGATCTGTATCTGTATGGAGAAGATGCTTTCCTTCCCGGCGCTGTTTTGGGGAGCCTCTTCACGGTGACGGATGCCAACGGCGCGCACCAAGCCACAACCACGGGGATCACGAATCCCGGGATCGCGTTTCCAGAGATGGTCGCCAACGCGACCGGTGACCTCTCCATTGCTTACACAACGAACGGCAACTCGCGTTACGGTTATTTGTGTGGGCTCCAATTGACCCCATCGCCTTCACCAGCAATTCCGGGTGACTTCGATGCCGATGGCGACGTGGACGGTGCAGACTTTGTCGCGTGGCAAACACACTTCCCCACCGCCACTAGTGCGACCTTAGCCGACGGCGACGCTGATGGTGATGGCGACGTCGATGGAGCTGACTTTGTGGTATGGCAAACCCACTTCCCGTTCACTCCAGGTCCAGGAGCATCTCCAATACCCGAACCGTGTGCTTCATTTCTGGTTGTAATGGGTGTAACTACGATCGTCCTCGGCCGGAGAGCCAGATCCAAGACTTTCTTCCGGGCACGCCTAAGATCAGCTTTTTAGGCACAAGAAGTCTCGCACCTTTGGCGTATTGCCAAGAAACTCCGCCGACCGCATTTCACGTGAAATATCGCGTATTTGGTCGTGTCGGGAGATTTATTGGCGTTCCCCGACCTACCGCCATTAGATGTCCTGTAACAACGACTATGTCGAATTCGTCTCAGAATCTCAACGATGACGGCATGTCAGGAACAATTCTGTATTCATGAAAATCACTGAAGTCATCTGTCAGCTTTTGCGCATCTCGGCGGTCGAGCGAAAAACGGCCAGCAGTCAGGACGCGGTCCTGATTCGTATCCGCACTGACAACGGCTTGGAGGGTATTGGCGAGGCCGACTCACAGCCAGAAGTGGTAATGGCGATCATCGATGCCCCATTCAGTCATAACATCGCCTGCGGCCTGCGCCAGCTCCTAATCGGCGAGAACCCGCTCGAAACCGAGCGGCTGTGGCAGAAGATGCACCGACGAACTCTATACTTCGGCCGTTCATCGGTAACGATTACTGCGATGGCGGCCGTCGATATG
>CAZIGP010000589.1:0-3709 GCA_964538425.1 uncultured Pirellulales bacterium
TTCGTGGTCTCGCAATATAACCACAGCATCTTTCACGGTTGGGTGCTGCTGCAATTGCTTCGCATGGTGATGTGGATCCCCGGCGGCTTGGCGGTAGGACTGCTGGCCGGTCGTCGCGCGCCTGGGATTGTCGTCGTCGCTGTGCTGGCAACTTTTTCGCTGTGTGGTCTGGGCATTGGATTAGTGAGTACCACGGCTGGATTGTTTGTCATGGTTGCCTTATTTGAATTCGTGCGACAAGCGATGCGCTGGTCGAACTCTGGTTATCTTTCCGAGCACATGCCTACGGAATTACGGGCAACGGCCATCGGCTGTTCCGTCTCGCTGGCGGGCCTGGGTGCGGCACTATTCGGCTCACTGCCGCTGGCGAGCATGGATGCTAGTGCCATGGGATTTGCTTCAAGCCAACCGTTCTACATTGCCGGCACACTCGGCTTGTTGGGAGCCGCCGGCCTGTTTGTCTTCGATCGCTTTTATCCGATTCGCCAGTCAGCGGTTGCACTGCACCCGCAAGTGGCCACCGCCCAGATCGAAGAGGTTGCCATCCCATGAAGAAAATCGTCATCACGGGTGCCAAAGGTGGAACAGGCCCTTCCCTCATGAAATTGTTCCGAGAATCCGGTTATCGAGCCGTTGGCATCGATTTGAAACCGTGCGGAGTACTGGAGCAAGATTATTGTCAACTAGATTTAGAAAATAGTGCAGGCATCCATGACCTGCTCGTGGGAGCAACGGCAGTCATTCATTTCGGCAGTCTTCCAACCGACCGCTGGACTAGTTGGGAAGCCACTTATCGCAATTTAGCGTTGGGTGGTTTCAACATACTCCAAGCCGCTGCCAATCTTCGTATCCAGCGTGTCGTGCTTGCCAGCAGCCCGATGATCTACGCCCCTTATCATAAACATTCCTACTTGCCGATCGACGAACACTCTCTGCAAGGGCCGACAAGCATTTACGGTGCAGTCAAACAAAACTTGGAAGCACTCGCTGCCAACTACGCGCGCTGGCAAGGAATGGCAATCGCTGCCCTTCGACCGCAGCGAATTGTGTACGAGGGATCCTACGCCTGGCGATTTCACAAGTATACGCAGGATGATTCAGCCGCCGCCGACAATTTGTGGGCCTATATCGATGCGCGCGACGTGGCCACCGCGTGCTTGGCTTGGGTCGAATCTGACCGGCAGGGTTTTGAGGCGTTTAATGTTGCAGCAGACGACGTTTGCGTAGCCATTCCCACACAAGAACTGATCCACCACTACTATCCTCGTCTCCAACAACATTGCGCGGAACTAGAAGGTTACGCCGGATTGGTCAATTGCCAGAAACTCAAAGCCAGCCTGGGCTGGCGACCGCAACATCATTGGCGCGAGATGGCCCTTGAACCACCGTTGTCGGACGATTCCACCAAGCCAGCAGCTCCATCCTCCAAGGAAACAACTCATGGCTAAAGCAATGATCGATGCTTCGCCGATCTCCGAAATCCCCGTGAATCGACCGCGACCGAGTCTCAAACTACTCTTGCGATCAAAAAAAGTGCTGCTAGGGGGCATGGTTTCCGAGTATTTGCGTCCTTCGCTTTTCAAACTGTATCGGCAAGCAGGGTTTGATTTTGGATTTATCGAATATGAACACGCTTGGTTTGAACCCACGATGATGGCAGCCTCCATTCTCGCGGCCCGCGATATCGGCCTGCCACTCATTGCCAAAGTTCCACAACTCGATCGCGCCGTGGTTGCCAAGCTGCTCGAATGTGGCATTGTCGGCATCCAGTTGCCCAGAACCGAATCCCGAGCTGATGTGGAAACACTCCAAGACTATCTCAAGTTTGCGCCACGAGGCTCACGCGCAATCGCACCCGGCTATGGTAGCAGCGATTACCACCAGCCCACCGACTGGCGCAAGTGGATGGACGAGCAAAACGACGAGACCGTGCTAGTCGTCCACTTAGAAACGCGCGCCGGCTACGAACATGCTGAGGAAATCATTTCCACGCCGGGAGTCGACATGGTCTATCTCGGACCGGGGGATTTTTCGATCTCGATGGGGCGGCCTGGCGATTACGATCATCCCGAGGTCGCTGGTCCCATGACAGAAATTCTCGCAATTTGCCAGCGATATCACGTACCGTTTGGAACCACCGCTTCGGGAATTGAAGCGGCGCGGCGCTGGGTTCAAAACGGAGCCAGGTTTTTCGAAGTTGCTGATGAGCTTGCGCTCATCCGGTCCGCGGCTTCACGCTTGGTGGGTCAGTACCGTGAGTTCATTACGGAGTGTCGAGAAACGACGAAATGAGATTCACTAGTTTCCATTCCGAGACGACACCATGAAAATCACCGACGTTCGCTGCCGTGTCATGGGAGTGCCTGGACCAGGTGGGCTGGCGCCATCGCGCAACTGGGTCTTCGTGTTTGTCGAAACCGATGCCGGAATCACTGGACTTGGCGAAGCGACGACCGAATGGCATGAATTGGCAGTAAAAGCCATGATCGAACAGCATTTTCGTCCGATCCTCGCGGGCCAAGACCCAACCCGGATTGAACACCTTTGGCAATTGCTGTATCGAAGTTTCTGGTGGCGCGGCGGCGTGGTGGCTACTAGCGCTCTTAGCGGCATCGACCAAGCGCTGTGGGATCTTACCGGCAAGGCATACAAACTACCGGTTTACAAACTTCTCGGGGGAGCGGTTCGGGAGAAAGTGCGTTTATATGCACGAACGGATTTAGGCTTACCTTCCTATGTGGCAGAAGCACAAGCTGCCGTGGAGGAAGGATTCACGGCATTTAAGGCAGGCCCAGGTAGGATTGAAAATCCATTTGACGAGCAGCGGCAGGTCGAAACGGCGCTAAATGAATTTCGCCGCATGCGTGAAGCCGTTGGAAGCAAACTTGAACTCTTCATCGACTGTGCAGGGTGTTTCACCGTGCAGGCAGCGGCGCAGTTAATCGCCGGTTTACGACCCATCGAGGTGCGTTTTATTGAAGAACCAGTCAACGCAGATCTGCCTCGTGGGCTGATTGAATTGCGAACAGCGTTTCCTGATGTGAAGATCGCAGCGGGAGAACGCTTGTGTACGCGCTGGGCGCTGCGATCGTGGCTGGAAGCTGGAGCGGTGGACGTCATTCAAGCCGACGTTTCGCATGCCGGAGGAATTAGCGAGCTGATAAAAATTGCGCATTATGCGGAGATTTATAATGTGCCTCTCGCGCCGCACAACCCCTATGGCCCCGTGGCACTTGCTGCCAGCACTCATGTCAGCGCGGCAATTAACAATTTCCTGATTCTGGAACACTGCCGCTTGCGTCCCTGGTTCGACGAGGTGCAACGGTTCGGTCCTGTGATTCGCCACGGACATGTCGAGCTCGACGATCGGCCAGGTTTGGGAGTTGAACTTCAAGAGGATCTTCTGGAGCGAAATCCCTACCAACCGATTGCACTGCGTTATAAGACGGATCGCTACGGGGCAACCCCTGCCATCTAGCTTCAGAGAAAAGATCGCCAACACAATTCATTGACTATTCAAACACGGAGAATTGCTATGAAAACCAATAACAAAATGAATCGGCGTCGGTTTGTGGTGGGGTCGTCCCTGGCGGCAGCGTCCTTGGCTCTGTCTGCTAAAAGTTATGCTAGAGTGCTCGGTTCAAACGAACGAATTGGCATTGGTTTCATCGGTGTCGGCGGCCAAGGACACAAGAGTTTGGAAGCCTGC
>CAZIGP010000590.1:0-3705 GCA_964538425.1 uncultured Pirellulales bacterium
CGTTTTCAGTGATAGTTGCTGCGCCTGTAATGAACCATTGCTGCGCTGGTGCGTCGTAAGTATTTTCACGATTGCTTGTCCCAGAGTTTTTGCATCTCGTGAAACAATTTCTGATGGATATACACTCTGCAAGCGCTCGCATACATCACCCACTTCCACCGAAACTACCGGCAAGTTGCAAGCCATAGCCTCTTGAACGACCGTGGGTGAACCTTCCCAATCACTTGTTAGCAACAAGCAATCCGATGCATTCATCATGACTGGAAGTTGCTGAGGATTAATGCTGCCATCTAATACAACAAAGGAAATTTCTCCCGCTAGCTTACGGGCTTCTCCCACGGCCGCTTGGGCAAGATCAAGCCGTTTCACAGCCGGCGTTCGCCCGGCATTGAACAGCACAACTCGTTCGTGAATTCCCCAACCGAGAATATGCCGTGCTTCATTTCGCAGTCGTGGAAAAAAAATGTCGGTATCCACACCGGTGGGAATGACGTCCATTCCTCGTCGTCGCCACCAAAGACGCCGCCGCAATTGCTCGCTAACACAGATAATGCGTCGTGCGCGAAACGCAGCAAGATGGGAAAACATTCGACCTAGCGCCGCATGCAACCAATTCATGCTGGGGCAAGGATTAAGATCACTCCCACGAAATGTAATCACCAGAGGTAAGAACGACGTCGCTGCACAAAAAAGTGCGGTAGCTGTTCCAAAATGAGCATGCACAACATGAGGGCGAAATCGACGGAGTTCCCTCCGAAAACGCCACATTTCCTTAATTAACCCCAAGGGGGAACTGCGTGTTGCTAGAAAGAAGTTATTGTTGGAAATCAGCGTATCTTGCAAGGATTGCGCCTGCCGCTTGGCAAAGATCATGGACGCTCCAACGCTTTGACCAGGAATTACTGATAGAACGCGAAGTTCGCGCGTCCGCATACCTGAACAAGCCTGAATACGACCAGCGGTATTGATTGAAGTCGACACAAAAGCCCCTTGCCGCGTGCAAATTGCAACCGCTTAAAGAGCGAGAGACTAACAACCCTCGATTATTTTCAAAAGATCAAATTGCCTTGACGCCCATCTATAAGCTTTAAAGTTAAAGACGGACGTGATTTACAGTAGGCTAGATTCGATGAAAGTTGTTTTGGCGATCTTCAGTCTACACTGATTTAATCGCTACCTATACATTTTTTATCCCCGATCGCTGCGCTCAGCCGCAATTTTTGAGAGTGTAGCCTTTCTCAGTTGACTCGTGACCGCGCTGATCAGTATTTACTTCGCCTCTTTTCTGTTGTGATCAATCAGGTCTTCTAAGCCAAGTAATTCCTTGGCCGTAGTCGGCGCTGTGGATCGACAATCTTTTCTGGGGCAACATGTCGGATACACCACTCAAAGCAGAGGAAATCCAGTGTCGTGCAGATAATCTGCGCATCTGCGTGTTCTGCGCGACAATCTACCTGTCGGTGCTGATGATTGGTAACGGATGTGCTCGAAACATTGTTCGGGCAACAAAACTTCCTGCGGAGTACGCTGCGCCGCATGTAGAAAATGCCCAGACGATCGACTTGGCAAAACTTAGCGCTCCAACCGCTGGCAACGAACTTATCGACCGTGGCGATGTTATCGAAGTTACGCTTGCTAGTCATTACAGTAGTTTAAAAGACCGTGGGCCAACAACTTCTCCGGTGCGAGTTGGCAGCGATGGCTATGCAACTATTCCACTTATCGGTCGCTTACCACTCGCAGGTCTTAATCTCAATTCTGCCGAGCAAGCAGTCTCCATTGCAGCCGAGCAACGTGGCATATTTCGAGCTCCTTTAGTAACGGTTACGATGCTCAAACAACGCATGAACAAAGTGATGGTGCTAGGGGCGGTAGTAAAGCCTGGAATTTATGAACTACCACGTGGTTCTAGTGCGCTACTCAATGCGCTCACGGTAGCGGGGGGCCTAAGCGAAGAAGCCGGCATTGAAGTCGAAGTGCGTCGGCCTGGTGTGGTGCCTGGATCCGGCCAGCTTGTTCAAAACGGTGTGGATTCTGGAAATGTTCAAGCACAATATGTCGACGGGCAGCCTAGCGGGTCGGTAAGCGCTGTTGCAACGAGAATTAATCTTGTGCAAGCCGCCAAAGAAGGACAAGGAGGTCATTATTTAAATGACGGCGACGTCGTAATGGTCTATAAGCGCGATCCTCATCCAATTCACGTTATTGGATTGGTGCGTGACCCTGGCGAATTTGAATTACCCGTCAATCGTGAAATGCGCGTTCTGGACGCACTGGCTAAAGCAAAAGGCGTTAGCTCGCAGGTGGCAGACCGCGTGCACGTGATTCGCCAAGTTCCTAATAAAACAGAACCAATCGTTATTCAAGTTAGTTTACGTGAAGCAAAAACTACCGGTAAGGGAAATTTGCGATTAGCTTCAGGTGACATCATCAGCGTCGAACAAACTTGGGCGACAGGCATGTACGACACAGTAAATAACTTCGTCCGCTTCGGCATCAGTGGCTCTGTACCACTGTTTTAGCGAGAGTAAGATCCGTATGGCATTGGAACCGCGATTACATAATGAAGACGATCTCTCTATGCGGACACACTCAGTCCACGCAATTTTTTATTTTTTGCGCATCGTTCGCTTGCGTGTCGGTATAGTCGTCGCCAGTATCGGCATCTCGTTCTTATTGGGTGCCTTGTATTATGCCACAACAACGCGGTTGTACGAATCAAAAGCGTCTCTCTTGGTGTTGCAAACCGGCAATGACCTAGCAACAACATCAATGACATCAGAGAACATTAGCCAAGGTCTTATGCCAACTTACGAACGGCTGATGACGAGTGCAGTTGTGTTGCAATCTGCGCTCAATCGTTTACGGCCGGAAGATCGAATTGATTTCGAAGATGCTCCTCCAGAACGATGGATCGACTTGCTGCAAAAGCGGCTTCGTGTTGTAGTGACAAGGCGAACCAATATCATTGAGGTATTTTATCAGTCCAAACAACCAGAGACAGCTGTTGCAGTTGTGAATGCAATTGTGCAAGCCTATTTGGAGTTTATGGAGTCAACTCATAAAGGAACTGCTGGACAGCTAATCACGGTACTGACACGAGAGAAAAATCAAATTGAAGAAAAGTTAAGCGTCAAGCAAGCCGAATTACTGGCCGCACGACAGCAATTTGGCGATCTAGGGCTAAAACCAGGAGGAACGGTAACACATCCATTGGTGCAGCGCGCCATCAGTACCAATGAAGCAATTGTCAAGACTCAACAAAAGCGAATTGAATTGGAAGGCATGCTGACGGCAGTTGAAGCTGCGATTCGAAACGGTGAGAATCTCGAACCCTATTTATTGAGCATGGAAAATGGCGCGGGACGAGAATTATTGCTTAGCGACTTAGGATTAAGTAGTCGTGACGTTGCCATTCAAGCCGATTTGGAAAAGGGCTTATTAGAAGATCGAGCCGCGCTGCGGACCCAGCAGGAACATTTAGGCCCGAATCATCCTCAAGTGCTAGAGACTCAAGAACGTATTCGGATGACGGAACAGTATCTCACCGAATATCAAACAAAAATTCAACAACGATTGGCCGCTTTAAAAGATAAGCAACTTGGTCCCTTGTTGTTGAGAATGGCTCGACAGCGTCTTAATGAAGCCAGGGAGCATGAAGTTTGGTTAAACAAGAGTTTTGAACAGGCCCAAACCGACGCCGTA
>CAZIGP010000591.1:0-3687 GCA_964538425.1 uncultured Pirellulales bacterium
AAAAACGTTTGCACTTCCGCTAGCGCCGCTTGGGTGGGATAAATTCTGCAACCAAATGTCGCATCTTTCGCGGATAAGATATGCCGCAGCACAACCACCAAATCATCGAGCCGAACGACCGGATGATGCGTCTCCGTGCTAATCAACCGCCCTTCGCGATCGGGTTGCCAATCCCCCGCCGGACCAGCGAGCACCAAATCCCCTTGCTCGGGATAGGCAAGCACATATTGGATACGTTGTAACCCCGCCAATGTCTGCATTTCTGGAGTGGGTTTACGACCCTCGGCAGCGAGCAGTTGCACCTGCCTCTCAAGCCGTGTAAGCGAAACTTTTCGCAATCGCGAAGTGCTGCGAACATCGGGCGAAAGTTCTTTTTCGGCGGCAGATCGTCGCAAGCTTGCCAAACTTCCGGTGTAATCGTCCTGTATTACGCGTCGGATGACTCCCGCGGCATCAATCCGCACGCCGGTGTCAAAGCCATCAATCGTCCCAGGCCCACCTAAGTCACTCCATGTTTGGGTTGCAATCGTGCTTTTGATGAGTTCAATCAATGGCTCGAAATCGGCTTGCGAACCTCCCATCCCATTGCGCGCCCCGATTGGCACGTTGCGAATCGACGAAAGTGTTGCGCTCGCGGTCAGATCGTCATTGATCATCGACGTTGTGCTTAGCGAGCCTGTGCGGTCACCCGCATTCACCTGAGCCAATGCAACTTTGGCTAGCGCCTCATCACGAGCAGTTTTCGGCAACTGTTCAGCCAATTCCAAGGCTGGTGCAAACTCGCCTGCGTCAATGTACGCTTCCAACGGCGAAACATCGACTTCCACAGCAATTGAATAGCTACTCCAAAGCGATTCAGCAGCAAAAGCAATCAACACCAATGCAGCCAAGAGAGCTTTTCGCAAAGCCATGCAACACCTCCTCGTTGTACGAATGCATGATTGTGTAGATGCATCCAGCGGATCGTTCAAAAGAAAAGGCCGATCCGATGCTGCAATCGCCCGTTCCGGGCAAGCGATTGCGCCCCTTAGCCTCGCATAACCAAAGGGACAAAGTCAAGCAAATTTTTAGAGAAAGCGTTTAGGAGAAAGAATCGACAAAGATTAATCCATTTACTCGTACAGATATTTCCTCACCCTTCACAAAGTCATCTTTCTGAACCCCGAACCCTGAACCCTAACCCCCAAAACAACAAACGGCTCTTCCCGCTGGTGACGGGGAGCCGTTTGATGATTGATCGGAATATGAAAAGAAGAAGAGGGTCGGTCAGTTTAAATCGTTTCGCTTTGGGCGGCGGGCATGGCCTGGCTGGCGATTACTCGCCTAAGCGTTGGCGCTGTGCCCGCCGGTTCACTCGTGGATGGTTCGTTCGCATCAGCCCTTGGCTGATCTGGGACCCGCTGTAGGAACTGGCTTGCAATTTGAAATTGGGAATGCGAGCCAGACTTACGCCCTAACAAAGCGGATCGCGGCACGACCATCGCGATTGGCTACGCGATCGACTGCCGACTGCACCGAACTAGCCACCACAACCGCAAGCTGGTTCGCAGCCACAGCTCGATTCGCAGCAGCTATCGCAGCAGCAAGATCGTTTGCAGTGGTGCAGCCATCCGAACAGGTGGCATTTTTTACGGCAGCAAGGTTGGCAGCAAGCTTGTTCGCAACCGCAGCTAGGTTCGCAACCGCAAGCTGGTTCAGCGGCGCAACCGCAAGCTGGTTCGCAACCACAGCTCGATTCGCAGCAGCTATTGCAGCAAGATCGTTTGCAGCAGTGGTGCAGCCATCCAAACAGGTGGCATTTTTTACGGCAGCAAGGTTCGCAGCAAGATTGTTCGCAGCCGCAGCTTGGCTCGCAAGCTGGAGCACAGCAAGCTGGCTCGCAACAACAACCACGACGGTGATGGAACGCCTGGGCATCGCCAGCGCTCAACATCAGGTAGGCGCCAGCCAAAATGGCGGCGGCTACAAGAACACGACTTTTCATGGGAGGACTCCTAAACATAAACGTAGGGACAAATCGGCAGCACTTAGCCAATCGCACTGGCACTTTCGCTAGGCCCGCCCGTGCATTTCGCACTCAGGGCACAAGGCAAACTAGCAAGGCGCGCCAGACAGTGTGGCATACCTATGGCGTGGTATCGGTTCATTAATGCGTACCAATTAGCCAGATTGCCGAAAACCATCACTTTGCAAAAATTCAACAGTCCGCAAACTCCACGAATATCGAGCGTGAGGTTAAAGACAAGATTTTCCGAGAATCACGAATACAACGCGATCGATCGTCTTACAATTGATACGATCGTTACAACCGCGTGTCATGAAGACTGGTAGCGAATATCAGCGTTTTGCTGCCAGGGAAAGAGCTACCAAGTACGGCACCGGATTGCTCCCCAGCGCATTGAGCACCGTGCCACCCGCGGTAAAGCAATGAGTGACCCAATCGGGCTCGCCATACTTTTCCAAAGCCGCACCACCTTCGCCGCCGCCAACATAAACTTCGACTCCGGCGTCTTTCATTCGCTTCAATTGCCCGACGAATTGCTTGGTGCCATTTTCGAATCGTGGATCTTCAAACATGCCGAACACGCCATTGTGGAACGCAACCAGCTTTTCACTTCCTGTCGACTTTGCAGTGGCGATAAATTCTCCGATTTTCTGGGCAAAGAATTCGCTGGTTTTCGGGCCGATGTCAAATTGCTGATCGCTCGGACCGATGGTTTCCGCCGCTCTGCCATCTTGCAGAATGAAATCAACGGGCAGCACAAACTGAATGCCTTTTTGCCGACCCTCGCTAATCATTCGCTTGGCTTGCTCAACTCGCTCGCGCGGAATGTAGTATGGCTTTTCGGCATGAGCGGGATCTTCGGCAACCCCCAGCGAAAACTGCTTGCCATCAAGCTCTGCGGTAGCTTTCTTAAGCGCCATCGCCAGCGATCCGGCTGTGAAAACCCAGCGAATGGTGCCACGATCGATCATGGCCTGCAGATCGTCAAGCTTGTCGATTTTTAAGCCGCTGAAGATAACTAGCTGCGCTTTTAAACAGCGCTGCATAGGTCCATCAAATTCACCAGCAACATAAGTTCCTAATGCCACACGATCCATGGCTGCAGGGACGACAGTTGTTGAACTATCCAAGCTGCCTGCCGACAAGGCTTCGTTGACATACACGGTACCAATCTTTGTTACAAATTCATTGGCAAACTTTGCTAGCTTTGGCGCAAGCTGCGGCAGATCACTTTCGGAAGCATCCCAGAGCACTCGTTCAATGTCGTAGCGACGAGTATTTTCGAGCACAAGCACACTGCCAGCAGCAGCATTACGAACGGCATCGGCGGCTTGCGGCGTTATCGTGAGTGACAATTCATCGAGCCAATCACTCACCAGCGGCACTTGCTGGCCAAGTAACTCACCTAATCTGGCCGCTACTTTATTGAGCGAACCTTCAGGTTTGCGGCCAATATGACCAAAGACGACTTGCTTCCAACCACGTTCGATGCCGAACTTTAAGGTTTCGACCATCGAACGCAATCGTTCATCCCCTTCGCCGACTTTTGCACCTGGTTTAGCGTCGACATCCCCTCGCACGAGTACAACTGTGCCGCGAGGTAAGTCACCAAGCGACTTCAGTCGTGGAATCGCCGCCAAGTACTCAGCTAACGTTTTAAACGGAGCCGGCGCCGCTCCCAC
>CAZIGP010000592.1:0-3666 GCA_964538425.1 uncultured Pirellulales bacterium
AAAAATCGATTCCGAAAATAGTGTCTGAATGAGCGTCTGACACGGCATGAAGCAGAGCGCCGTCATCTGCTTTCCAAATTTTAAGTTCTCCGTTTCTTGAGGCTTCTCCGCTTCCGGTCGCTAATAGCTTGCCGTCTCGACTAAAAGCGATCGCGGTCACGCTGCTGAGCTGATCGGATGAGTCCGGTGAACCAATGGTTCGCTCCAACACCCAATTTTCTGCAACCTTCCAGACAATGATTGATTTATTACGGCCGATTGTCACGATTCGTCCAGAATCACCCAAGGCGACGGTTGCCAGTTCGGAATCCTCATTGATTGAGATTTGAAGCGAGTCTCCGGATTCGCCGCCGAATAGATATGCTCGCTGGTTTCCACAGGCAACGACAAGTTGTCGTCCATCCCGCGAGAATTCGACACGTCGTACGGCTGGCTGGGGTTGCGGCAGAGGCGTTGCGACCAACTTTTGCTGCGCAAAAAATTGTTCTTCCGCCGTTTTCTGAGCGGCTTGAAGTTTTTCATATTGGGCGATGAATTGCGGAACTATTTCTTTTGTTTTGGCGGCAGATTCTTTTGCACGTTGATCGGTTTGCAATGCAGCCTGAAGAATTCCCTCAGCAGCAGTTTTCTCATCAACCGCTTTACTTGATTCAGAATTAATTGACACAGCAGCTTGTTCCGCAGCTTTCAACATTGTCGTTATTTCGTCAAGCACAGCCTCGGCATTTTGCTTTGCATCATCGGCCATCTGCTTAGCTGCTTCCGCGCCGGTACGAATTTTTTTATCGTTGCCACTTTGTGCTTTTGCAAGTGTTTCTGCCGCCGCAGCCTGGACAGTGTCAGCGGCATTCTTAACAATCTGCGCATTGGTTTGATTCACTTTGAGTTGGGCCAACGCCTTATCCAATGCTTCTTTTTTGGAGATGGAAACCGCCGCGACGTCTGTCTTGTGCTTGACTTCAGCTTCGGCTTTCACGATCGACTCGGCTATCTTCTTAACGTTAGCTTCTTCATCCGTCTGGCGCTTAGTGGACAAATCGAGATCGCTCTTGCCGTTAAGAACCTGCAGCTTCGCAAGATCCATTTGCAGTTGAAGGCTCTCCAACTTGCGCATTGAATGAATATCTATCGTTAAATTGTTAACCAGTTGACCATTCTCGGTGTTCCATAATTTGGCATCGCCTGCCCCCGAGCCAGTGGCCACACGTTTTCCGTCGGCTCGCGCCGCTACGGACGTAATGGGCGCGCCATGGGCAAATCGATAACGTACATTGCCACTAGCCAAGTCCCATTGAATGGCCACACCATCCATACTGCCGGAGACAAGTTGCGCGCCAGAATCACCGACAGGAGCTAGTGTGGTAACTGGCCCGTTATGAGCAGCCAACTCGCGAACAAGCTGCGCTTGTTCTGTTAGTTGCTTAGGAACGGGCCAAATGCGAATACGATGATCGGCATGTCCGGTTACGAGCTGTGTGTCTTGCTGTACAAATGCGACTGCAGCGATGGGTTCTGGCGTTATGATCTGACCAAGTTGCGTTCCGTCGTTTGTATTCCACAATCGCAACTCGTTGTTTGATGATCCTGTGACAAACTGAGTTCCCGTCGAATTAAACGCGACACTGGTAACTTCGGTCTGATGAGCGGCTACGGTGCGAAGGAGCTTACTATTGACTACATCGTAGAGTTGTACTGAGCCGTTTGCTTCACCGACTGCAGCAAAATTTCCGTCGCGCGTTGTCGCCAAGCAGCGCACGTCGGAGTCGGCTGCCGGTAATTCGGCTCGGAGGGTGACGGGTTGACGCCGCCAGATCTTCGCTGTACGGAAACCTCCTGACGCCAATCGCTCTCCGTCTGGACTGAAAGTAAGAGATTGGATCACGTCTAAATCAGCGGCTCCTTGTTGAGCCAGGCTTGGATCAATGAGTCGACCGACTTCTTGGCGAGAACCGACTCGGTAGACAAACACTTGATTTCCGCGGTTGGCTGCGGCGAAGCGTCCGTCGGGTGAAATTGCCGTGCTGTAAATCGCAACAATACTTTGCGGCAATGGCTGCCAAGTAATCGACTTCGGCGCTGTGTTTACTTCGCCTTTAGCGCCTTCTTCAATCCAAAGCTTCAATAAACCAAGTTCTTCAGGAGTAAGATTATTGGCCCCCACCTTGTTGTCAGATGGCGGCATCGGTGCTTCCGATTGGTGCGAGGCGGCCAGAAAAAGCATACTCATCGACGCCTTCCCCGCCATTAACACATCTCCGTGAGCACCACCTTTTTGCATCGTCTGTGGCGTTTCTAGAACAATATCGCTTTCGGCAGTTGTAGCATTGTGACAAGCGATGCAATTGCGACGTAAAATTGGTAGGATCTCTTTTTCAAAATCGACCGGCCCATTGTGTTTGATCTCAGCAACTGGCAGTGCATGAGAATCTTTTGCGCAGCAGAGTGATGCAGGTAAACACGTCATCATCGCTAGGACGACGCAGCCTGCGCCGAAGGCCGCAATTTTGCAAGAACTGTTGATTTTCAATCTGGTACTATGCATGCGTGCTTAATCCAAATTGCTATAATGCAGATCTTCTGTTCTACTTCGCTGTTGCGTTGGCTTCTTCGATTTTTACTTCCGCCGTTCGATCGACCTCAAGCGCGTGCCCGTTAAAATTCATTCGTAAATGTAATTTGACTTGATGATTTCCTGACGATGTGTTCGCATCGGTCTTAACTATTAGCTTGCCATCTGATTCATCTTGGGCAATCTGAATTTTGTCGATACTAAGGCCGGCAACTCCTGAAGGAAGCTCGACATCAACGTCGACGGGGCCTGCGAATCCGAACAGCCGTTCGAAATTAACCGTGATTTCTCCTTGCTGACCAGCCTTGATAGGAGCAGGAGGCAGCACAAATGTCATCTTGAGTGGTGATTCAGCGATGCAAATCGTCAAGGCCGGAGAGGCAACAAAAGCGTCGATCTCCTTCGGTTTTGCAGCTTCTGTAAGAGCGCTTACCCGTTTATCGACTTCCTGCTGTTCGGCTCGGGCAGCTAGCAATTTATCCGCAGTAACTTTTGCGGTTGCAATTGCTTTGACTTTTTCCTCTTCAGCGGCTTTGCGAGCTTCTGCGGTTTCAGGTTTATCCGCACTGGCAGCTAACTCAGTAACTTTCTTTTCGGCCTCAACTTTAGCCACATCAGCAACTTTAGCCGCTTCAGCAAGCTGGGCCACTTGTTCCACAAACATCTTTTTATTTTCCTCGGCGCACTTAGCCGCCTCGGGATTACGTTGGTAATTGATCTTCGACTGCACGACAAAAAATAGCGAATACTCTCCGAGGGGAGCCTTCGAATCGATTGCTATTTCCACATTTGCCTCATTGGCTTGCGCATCGAGCGTAACCGGCGCAACTTTGATCTCCGGTGGCATTCCGCGTGCTTCGAGTCTGGGATTGCCTTTGAATTCGTTATGCCGTTCGATCTTAACAGGAACGGTGAATTTTCCTGCCCGTGAAGTTTCAAACAGTTTGTTTTCCGGCAAAGTCATCACAAGAGGTGACATATCGGAAGTTACCGACAACGTGGTATCTCGGGCTACTCTTGCGAATGTCATTTCGGGTCTCGTATTCTTGTCCCATACAGCCGTGGAATAATTGATGCTTCACATTCCTCCGTTCACA
>CAZIGP010000593.1:0-3663 GCA_964538425.1 uncultured Pirellulales bacterium
TCGGAATCGCTTCGGCGCGCCAAGATCGCTGGTCAGCACCTTGGATACATCTTCTTCCACTTTCGGAAACGTGAGATTCTCCCGGTTGACGCACTGGATACAAACCGATTCACCCTCTTTCGTGTCGTCATCGCGAACTCCCCAAATATCGCGGCCGAGGTCGCTCCCACATTGACCATACCACTCAAGCGACCGCCATTTTTCTGTCCGGGCATGATAAGCAAAGACAAGCCGCTCAAATTGGCTGCCGCTAAAGTCCTCGAAATGGATCGGCTGCACTGTCTTGATCGGAATCGCCATCATAGTAGTCGGTTCATGCCAAAATTGCCGATCACATAGCCTATAGAGTCATTTGCTCTCCGTCGGGTCTGCACTTTTTGATTCAACCCGGTAGCCACTCGGAAAAACCACAATTCCCCCTCCTCCCGAGATCAAGGTCGGGGCGAATATCGGTCCAAGAACTGATTGATGCTGATTGTGGAAGTCGCAGATAACTTGAATACAGAACTCGTGGAGCCATCGTTTGCTATTTCCATTGACGAGTACGTGCTCGGAAATCTCAAAGAATGGATCATGTGCAGCGTCATTTCTTAGTTTTCGCAATTGGTTGAGCGTCCGGTACAATCCGTCCGGTAGCAGTCCCAGTTCGTTCAATAACAACAGTTTGATGGAGTAGGGAAAGTCCCTCGCATTGCCGGTAATTTTCTTGGCGTTCTTACATTTTGCATCGATCACAGCATTCACCAGCAATTCGACAAATCCCTGAGTCACGAGCACCTGAAATCGTGGTGCCAATGTTCCCGCATACAATTGCCGGCAGATTGCGGCTAGCTGATCCTCGGATTCAGCAAAAGCTGACGATTGTTTGCTCATGATTGATTTGGAGAATCATGCGTCTACGAAGAATTCATCCGCGGAAACAATTCCCTCAAGGTGCGGCTGCCGGTTTAGCGGCAGGTTTGGCAACTAGCTTCGTTTTACGTCTGAGGCGGATCCCAGAGAGCACGGCCTGCGTAGCCGCAACGTCTGTCGCAAGCTGCGCCGGGTCAGGAACCGGCGCCTGCTTTCCTGACGCCGGGTCGTGTGCGTCCGTTACGTCGCTACATTGCTTGTGCACTCGCAGGATTTCCTCGCACTCAGTATTCGAGAAGCCCACAACGTCCTTGAGGTCTTTGAGTTTCACGTAGGAACGAAACCTAAAGACGACATCGGCGAAAACGACTCTTTCCACAATGCGTTCTAGCGTTGCCCGAAGCCAGCTATATGCGTCGCGCATATCCGATTTGTTTGCATCGTTTGGCTGAGGAGACCAGTTCTTCGCGATCTCCCGCTGCTTCTTTTCGAGCTTGTCCAAGCGGTCTTCTGGGGTTTTGCATTCCCACGGAAGTCCATCTTGACATTGGCCCGGTGTATTACCCTGCCACTCAAGGAATCGATACGTAGCAACCGATCCTTGTTTTTCAGAATGCGTTTGCAGGTCGTTAAGGAAGACTGCATCATGCGTCAGTACGATCACCTGGCGGACAGCGCTTTCTTGCACAAGCCTTGCAGCAATCGTGTCTCGATTCCAGTGGTCCAACGACGAAACGGGGTCGTCGAAGACAAGAGACGATTGGTGTGACGCCTGAGACAGCTCTGCGAGGAACGTAGCAAGCGCGATGCACCGCTGCTCGCCTTCACTTGCGACTTCGTGGATCTTGTGGTCCGCTGCATTCTCCAGACGCAACCCGAAGCGGGTTTCTCCCTTTCGGCCCTTGATATTCTCCAGCTTTACGGAAATCGTCCGCAACCCAAGCGATTTAAGCTCTGCTTTGAACCGTTTACAAAATGCCTCTGTAACGATTTGCTCAGTAAGTTCTGAGTTCTTTTCCGTGATGCCTCGCGTTCCGGCATCTTTCTGACACTTTTTCAGCAAGGCGACTTGCTTGTACCGATCTATCTGGGCCGCGACATCGTCCTTTACTCCTGCCAGCCATTCCTTTGCCACGAGTTCATCCCGCTCGGCGTTGAGTTTTGCTCGCTCCTCTGGATTGTCGGCCGATTCTTCCATCGCTGCGCGCGCTTCCAACGCCGTGATGTAATTTTTTAGAATCTCCTCAGGAGAATCCGGCATGGAGTCGGCTACGGTCCACTGTTGTTGAGTTAAACTCTCGATGGCTGATTTCCTTGTCCCATCAGCTTTCGCAATAAACGTGTCGATCAGGTTTCTTTGCTCTTCTGGCAAGGTTGCAATGTCCGCTTTGATATTTGTGAATTCGGACAATAGGACTGATAGCTCGCGAAGCTTCTTGACTGCGTCTGCAAGCCGTCCCGCAGTTTGATTTGCAAGCTGCTGGCTCTGATTTTTGCAGAATGCATCGAAGGCCCGAAATCGATCGGCGGCCAACCCTTCGATTGACTGCTGGCATAGCACGCAGCGAGATTCTTCCGTGAGCACGGGAAAGTCGCGGTCTCTATAGGCTTCTTGCGCTGAAAACTCACGGGCTGCCTCGAAGAGTGATCGCCAAAGCGTGCCTCCGGTTCCCGGCAAGTAGGAAGCGTCGAATTGGCCGGATGCAAACGCCTTCGCCGCATCAGCGGTGTCCTTGGCCTCACCAATCGTCCTCTTAAGTGCGTTCAGTTGCGCGTCGGTTAACTCGCGTGCTGATGTCGCCATCTTGACTGCAAACGCACGAATTCGTGCGGCGGAGGCGCGAGTCTCTGATGCTTTCTGCTTCGGATTGGATTTCAGTGCCTCGTTGAGTTCTGTAAGGCGTGTGGCGTTTGTCTCCGTAAAAGCGGCATTAAGTTCGACGTCCGCGGGCTTCGTACTCGCCGATAGGCCACCAAGCAGCGTCGCAACTTTTGTTCCGGCGGGATATTTCCAGTGCTTGACGGCTGTGGCGATTTCGGAGTCCACCTTGTCAAGATCGGCTTGAATACTAGCGCTGACAGAATCGCAGACCTTTGACAGTTTCTGCAACACATCCAGACCATGCGGCGTGAATACCGCGGGGCTATCTTCTAGGAGGTAGTGCCCAGCGGTTGAAGCATCGAAGACAAACACATTAGCAAGGCAGGGATCGGTGGAAATATTGTCTTTCCACGAAATTGACAAATCCGTGCCACCAACTCGGCACGTAATGCTCGCGCTCGCAGCATCCTTAGGCGCCGGAGCAAAGGCGTTGGGTTTTATCGGCGGCGGCAGCCCTCGAGTTCGGCAGGCTTTCTTAATGACGCGGGCATAGCCGGATTTCCCAGAACCGTTGTCACCATACACAACCGTTAGACCAGATCCCGTACCGAATGACAAAAGTTGGTTCGATGGCAGGCGATTTACATGCTGGAGGCTGCCGATCGAAATCAGGGTAACCGAGGCGGCAGAGCCGGGTGCGGGCGGAAGATGGCTTGCCGCAAGTGGCTGCGGAGCAACAGCCGCGTCCGTCGATTGATCAGCGCCATGGGCGGCCCGACATAGTCGATCCAATTCAACCATGTCCAATTCGGCGAGTTCATCAAGTGCAATAATCCTCCGCAATGCATCTCGCTGCCACGCCGGCCGATCACTCGACCATTTGAGGATTTCGTGCAGCGCCGAAATTGTAAAGGGAATAGTCTGCGCCATTGTGTTATCCCCATTGGCCAAAAATGATTCTGGCGCGGGGAGCTCGGTTTCTAACTAAT
>CAZIGP010000594.1:0-3660 GCA_964538425.1 uncultured Pirellulales bacterium
TCTAAGCCGGTGGGTATCGTCCGTGATGACGACGACCATATATATGTTGCAGACACAGGCAATAATCGTGTCAGACATTTTGACGCGGCTTTCGCTGTACAAACGGATTTAGGTGGTCCAGGGCCAGGAGCCAACCAATTCCTCAACCCGCACGGAATCGCCTTTGACAAGCGGCCTGACCCGCTCTTATATGTGGCTGATACTGGCAATAATCGGATACAAGTGCTGAAACCCGACGGCGCCTTTGTCAAAAGTATCAGCACTGACGGAGCCACACCGGCAGTGAGCTTCACAAAGCCGGAAGATGTAACCGTCGATGCCGACGGGAATCTGTTCGTTGCGGATACCGGGAACAGACGCATCGTTAAGCTGAACAACGCGGGAGCGTTTGTCGCGAAGATCGTGCCATCAGTATCTGCACTCAGTTTCATGGAGCCATGTGGAGTGTCGGTTGATGGCAATGACAAACTGATTGTGACCGACCGTGGACGTAATGGAATTTATCAACTCGAACACGACGGCAAAATGCTGGCCTATTGGGATTTGGAGAATCTGCTGCGCAAGCGAGCCAATCCCAATCGGATCTTCGATCCGGAACTGCGCCGCATGATCGTGTTCAACAAGCCAACCCGTGCCGTCATAGATCCGCGTGGATTACTGGCGGTGGCCGATACTGGCAACCATCGCGTCCGCCTCGTCCGTGTGACGACGCCGATCGACGCTCATCTGACCGACTTAGGAGAAAATCTCCCTGACGTTTCCTTCCGCGCCATTACAGAAAGCAATTGGAAAGACGAGCTTGGCCTACGGGTCAAAGCTGGTGGCGACGATGATCACAATTTCATTACCAGTCCCGAAGATTCCTTTGCTGGGGCCGAATATAAACGTCAGCAGACGCTGGGCGCAGCCAAAAATAGCAACGGCGCCACCAATCTTTTGCGAGTTGTACGCACGGCCCATCAGTGGTTCGCTCGCTTGACGCGAACCGATGAAACAGAATTTCGTTGGGGAAATCCACCTCAATTCGATCGCAAGCTTTTTGCCAATGTGGATAAAAATCCCGGCAGTTTTCGTCCATGGGATAAAGACGAGATCCACATTGGTAGTGACACGACTGGTAAAGGAAGTGATGCCTGGGATGATGGTGTGATCGTTCACGAGATGACTCACTGGGTGTTTGAGAAAGTGAATCGTCCAGAGGTCCCGTTTGAGCGACGCGGAGGAGATCACGGTCATCGAGAGATTCGTCCATACAGCACCGCCATTCTCGAAGGATTTGCGGAATACACCCAGTCGTTTTGGGGCAGTGAGTACGGGCAGACAAGTCGCACCCGAGGGTTCCCGATGCGAGGGAACTCAGAGTTGCTCGATATTCGTCCAGTCACAACACCTGCCGGGAATTTCTATCTATTTGGTGGTGCAACCAGCGCTACGCCCACATTCGATACACCCGAAAGAGGCTCGGAAGTCGAAGGATATTTTGCCAATTGCTGCTACCAAATCCATCTTGCCTTGGTAAGCCCGGGCATCCAATTCGCAGATTCCTCAGGGTATTGGTATCCGTTTAATGTGGCGTTGACCGACGAACAGAGTAGCCGATTCGTTGCGACGATCTGGAAAGCCCTCCGCCTGTTTCCACGTAAGCCAACTGAAGAACAATTCAAACAAGGCTCGAAGCAGTATCTCCGGCAAGTGCTCGACCAAGCGCATGCGCTTAACCCGCAGTTAGGTCTTATCGTACAAGCCATACTGGAATTGAACAATCAATTGATGCCGCAGATCACCCTGACGGAAGGTACGTCGCCAACGACACCAGGAACAGCCGTTGGCACTGACACGAACGTGGCGCTCAACGGAACCAAGTCGTTTATTGCGCGCATTACTGGACCAACTGATCGCGTATTATCCGGGTACACGCTGGGACTCAATGTCACAGGAGCTGGCGGCACGGTGGCATTGACGCCACTGAATCCTGAACCAGATTCTGTAGCTGGATTCAATCAAGCTGGTATCAATCGCGCGAGCAATGCCAACGGGATAGTCAACTTCTCATATACAGCGCCAGCTAGCGCAGGAATCGATACCTTAACGATCACTTATCAGCCCAATTTTGACTCAGACGATGCTTTTGATTACCCAGTAAAAGGTGACAATCTGGAGACGACGTTGCGTAAGCTCTATCTCTACGAGTTACGGGCTGCGGCAAAAATTTGGGCAGGAACACACAACAACCGGGGCGCGATTGTGCGCAAGACACTGACAATCCATGCCGGATAGAACCACCAACCCGATCGGTAAGGCAGTGCAACGCGGCACGGTTTGTAAAGATCGTTGGCAGGCGACGGTCACTGTACTGGCGCCGGATCGTATTCCCACAGGAGCAACAGCGCCACTGTTTCTGACTATCACCTGGCGTGATGAGCGCGGCTCTCAAGGCCGTCCAGATGACGCCAAACCGATTACGCTGCGTTTTGAACCCAAACGGCAAACCGGTGGCGGCGATATTATATTTGACGACAAAGATGGCAAGCGAGAGAAAGGCTTTGAAACCGATACGACAACGACGCTCCTGCTGTTCGGTAAAGCCGCGAGTGGTGGGACTGAAGCTGACGTTGATCTGGTAGTGCGCATCGAAGGCGAAGAACAAGCACGGCTGCCGATGTCGGTCGGTACGGCTGACATCACCATCAAGATTGAAAGTGCAAGTGGTGGTCCACTCCCGAGTTACTTGCCGATTGATCATCCAGAAAAAATCAAAGCGGTAGTGTCTCCGGCAACATCGGGGACTTTTCGTTGGCTGAGCCCCATTGCTAAGACTCTAGAATTCACCGACACGACACTGCAGGGCGAAGCACAAGTCAACTTGCGCACAGCACCAGCACGCGGAGTTCGGTTTGTTCCAGCAGTCGTGGTGTTTAAGCCAAAGGGACGCGAGACCATTTATGTGGGCAGTCATCAGTTTGATGCGCGCGAGAGCATTGCCTTTGCCATGGGTGATCCTGAGCCGCTCAAGAAAGGGAATCAGTTCTACCGTGGTGGCATCGCCTACCTCACACTTAACCCCATTGGCCAATTGGAATTGAATCAACGGAGCCTGTTGGAAGTTAAACAATATCTTGAAAACCATCCGCCACAAAACGGCTTGCCGTGGGGCGATGTCCATATTCTCGTGCATGCCAACGAAGAAGGTTGGATGCAAACCCCGGTTGTCCCAAAGGGCCGCGAGGCAGATCCCATTACTATGCTACATGTTGTCGACAGCGGGGAATTGGCTTTACCGGACTCCTTACTCGACCGTCTTAGCGTTCTTCGTATTCGTGGCTGTGCGGTAGGTCGCAGTACAGAGATGATGCAAGCGTTGAGCAAAGCGTTCGGCGGCAAAGATGGACAACGGCCAGTGGTGCGTGCGCCGAAACATATTCAATCCTATGAATATGAGCCCCGCGACGCACATCCCGACGGCCCACCACCAACCAAGGCTGAAGAGTATTTGCGCGAGCTATTTATTATCGGTTATCCGTCAAAGCAAATTCCAAACGATAAAGAACGCCGCGCACAGTTCGCCGCGAAGTATCCAAATGTGGGAATCGACTGGGCAAAGGTCACGTTTGAGCAACGTTCGCGCCCTTTTACCATTGATAGCGACCAGGGGTGGACCTA
>CAZIGP010000595.1:0-3647 GCA_964538425.1 uncultured Pirellulales bacterium
CGCGTTATGGAACTCATTCCGACCGGTACAACTGAGATTCCGCTTGATCGCTTAGATGATACCGGTTTCGTGCCAATCTTTGATGCTCGCACTCTATCAGGCTGGCACGTCAGTGCTGAAACGGGTCACAGCCGAGCAAGCCATCACAACAGTGGCGGACGCTGGGTGATCGAAGATGGCGCACTGATTGGCAGTCAAGATATACCTGGCAACGGCGGTATTTTAATTACCGACAAGCAGTACGGTGATTTTGAAGTAATTGTCGAAATGAATAACGACTTTGGCCCTGACAGCGGTCTATTTCTCCGTAGCAATGACAAAGGTCAAGCCTACCAATACTTAATTGACTATCACGACGACGGCAATATAGCTGGTCTGTATGGCGAAGGTCTCTCAGGCATTCCGAATATCCGCAACTTTAACTTCGGGCTCGACCCGCAGACAATCCGCCCGCACGATGCGACGTTTACCCTGCCAATTTATCCGCAAAATTGGTCTGAAGTTTGGAAACATGGGCAGTGGAATCAACTGCGGGCGCGGATTGAAGGTAATCCTCCCAAGATTACTACTTGGATCAATGGCGTACGGTTCATGGAGTTTCAAGATACCGAACGTCGCCACACAGACCATGGTGGAATCGCACTTCAAGTCCACGGTGGAGGCGATTTCACCAAGAAGTATGTTCGCTATCGTGGAATAAAGCTCAAAGAATTAGAGAGTACGAAATTAAAATAAGGTCATCCTTTTGTTCTGCAAAGTTTGTATCCATCTCTCCGTGGTATTCCGTTGCTTTCATCACATTGGCCTAATTCACATTGCTGTTTGTTTTCTGGCAGTGATTAGCGTCACAGTGGTGCAGGGCTCTGTTGATTTCAACCGCGATATACGCCCCATTCTTTCTGAAAATTGCTTCTATTGCCACGGTCCAGATCAGAGCCATCGTCAAGCTGATTTACGGCTCGACAATCGAGATATTGCCGTAGAAACGGGGGCCATTACGCCAGGGAATGCCGAAGACAGTACGCTGATCGGTCGTATTTATAGCGACGATCCTCAAAAGCAAATGCCGCCTCTCGATTCGCGTAAGCATCTGACCGAAGAAGAAAAAAAGCTCTTGCGGCAATGGATCAATGAAGGCGCGATTTACAAACGACATTGGTCGTACGAACCACCTGCGAGACCAGAGTTACCCAGGGTTCAAGATTCCGGCACCAATATTCAAAATGAAATTGATGCCCTGGTAGCAAAACAACTGCAACAAAATCAATTAACAATATCTGTCGAAGCGGATCGGCGAACGCTTGCACGGCGACTGTTTTTTGATTTGATAGGTCTACCGCCCTCGCCCGAACAAATTGAGGCATTCACAAACAATATTGATTCGGATGCCTATGAGCAACTTGTCGAACAACTACTGGCATCACCTCACTTTGGCGAACGCATGGCGATGGGTTGGCTCGACATAGCACGTTTTGCCGACACGATTGGCTATCACTCCGATAATCCGCATGGCGTCTGGCCTTATCGCGATTATGTCATCAAGTCTTTTAACGACAACAAACGATTCGATCAATTCACTATCGAACAACTCGCTGGCGATTTGCTGCCAAATAGCACTCCAGAGCAGAAAGTTGGTTCGTGTTTTAATCGGTTGCTATTAACCACTGCGGAAGGTGGTGCCCAACCTAAAGATTATGAAGCACGAATGCTCGCTGATCGAGTTCGTGCTGTAGGAACTATCTGGCTCGGACAAACACTTGGTTGCTGTCAATGCCACGACCATAAGTACGATCCGATTACGATTCGTGATTTCTATTCTATCGGTGCCTTTTTTGCGGATATCGACGAACCAATTATCGGCCATCGAGAGGCAGGGATGTTGGTGCCAAACCCTGAGCAATCGCAAGTATTGGTGGGATTGCAAACCAAACTGAACGAACTACGTCGACAATATGATGCAATGTCTCCTCGGCTGCGAGCAGCGGAGGAAGCCTGGGAAAAAATGGTGTTGGCCGAGGCAATTGACGCTGAAGCTTGGCAAATCCTAAAGCCAATTGACGCTTCTGCACAAAATGGAACCTCGCTCTTAGTAGAGAAAGATAATTCAGTTCGTGTCGAACCAAGTACGGCAAAAGAAGTTGAGTCCTTCACACTTAAGTTTTCCACATCTCTCAAGGAAATCACCGGTTTGCGACTCGAAGTCTTGCCAAGAAAAGATTTGCCGCACCAAGGTTTAGGTCTTAGTGAGGATGGTAGCTTTATTCTTAATGAATTCGAAGTTACTGACTCTAACAATCAAATGCTGGCAATAGCCAATGCTCATTCGACGTGGGAAGACAGTGGAAACGCGGCAAGCTTTACGATTGATGGGATCATCGAAAAAGGCCATGGCTGGTCAGCAAATGTTTCCTCCACTCCGCAAGTCATCTGTTTTGAACTTAAAGAACCGTGGAGTGGAGATCCTGAAGCAATAATTGGTGTACGGCTTCATCAAAAAGAAGGACACAAGCGCCTGCTTGGTCTTTTTAGATTATCTGCCACTACAAATAAGAAGCCGGTTCGAGCACCCCTAGTTATCGTTCCTCCGGAAGAAATCTTCGAATTGATTCAGATTACACCGACGGAGCGAAAGTCGGATCAGCAAGTTAAGTTAAATTCCTACTTTAAGTCACAGCTTGCGGAGTTTAGCGCATTGCGTGCCGAAATTGAAGCCGCGGAAAAAGTCGTGGCCAATTATGAGGCAACCTTGCCAAATTGCTTAGTTTCTAAAGCTCTGGCCACGCCGCGGACAGTTCGAATCCTACCTCGCGGCAATTGGATGGACGAAACGGGCTTAATAGTCGAACCGGTTACTCCGCAATACCTACCACAACCAAAAATCGATAGTAGTCGTCGACTAACGCGGCTGGATTTGGCTCGCTGGTTGGTGTCGCGTGACAATCCACTAACAGCTCGGGTGTTTGTCAACCGATTATGGAAGCAATTTTTTGGCATCGGCTTATCAAAAAGTGTTGACGATTTTGGCTCGCAAGGCGAGTTACCAGTGCATCCCGAATTACTTGATTGGTTGGCGTGCGAATTGATGGATAGCGGCTGGAATGTGAAACAATTAATTCGCAAGATCGTTACCAGCCAAACTTATCGACAAGCTTCGACCACTTCTCCGGAATTGTTAGCGAGCGATCCCGACAATCGTTGGCTTGCCCGGCAAAGTCGATTCCGTTTGGAGGCTGAAATAATACGCGACAATGCGCTGTCCGTCTCGGGTCTTTTAATCTCTAAGATTGGTGGACCCAGTGTGAAGCCCTACCAACCCGACGGATACTGGGAAAATTTGAATTTTCCTGTGCGCACTTACGATCACGATAAAGGCCCAAATCAATATCGTCGCGGGCTTTACATGTGGTGGCAACGGACATTTTTGCATCCAAGTATCTTGGCGTTTGATGCGCCTAGCCGTGAAGAATGTGCCGCCAATCGCAGCCGATCGAACATTCCGCAACAGGCGCTGGTACTGCTAAACGATCCGACTTATGTAGAAGCCGCCAAAGTGTTTGCAGGCCGCATAATACAGGAAGGAGGTACCGATGTCCCGTCACGGATTTGTTGGGCATGGCAACGAGTGCTGGGACGACCGCCACGAGATG
>CAZIGP010000596.1:0-3647 GCA_964538425.1 uncultured Pirellulales bacterium
CGCGCTGGCCACAATCCAGCCGAACGATTCATGTGAATGCGTCACGCCCTTTGGTTTCCCTGTACTGCCGGAAGTGAAAAAGATAAACGCCGGCGCTTCAGCAGGTGGCGGCGTAGCGGGCAAGCTCACATGCGGACCATTTTGCGTCATTAAATCTTCGAGGCGGTGAGCCGTACCTTCTTTTGCCGCATATGAAATTCGTCCCCACGGAAGTCGAGCTGCGCATTTGCTTGCGGCCAGTACATCATTGCGTTCGACGTGCGCAACTAAGAGTGATGCGCCACTAACCTCGAGAGCATGATCGATTTCTGGAGCCTGGTAGCGATAATTGAGTGGCGTTGCAACAAGCCCGGCCTTAAAGCAAGCCAGGTAATGCACCAGCAGCGCGCCGCGGTTCGGCAGCAGCGAAGCTACGCGATCACCCGGAGCGAGGCCCATGGCCAAATACTTTCCTGCGAGTCGCGTGGAGGTCTCTTCAAATTCGCGCCAGGACCAAGTTCGCTCAAGTGAAACCAGCGCCACCTCGTCCGGCTTCGATTTCAAACCTACATCGAGCAAGTTCGCGAGCTTAATCGGTCGTTCTAATTTGGGTCCGGCAATCGGCACTTAATGTTCTCCGGATACTCACGCTTCTGGCGCAACCGGAGTTGCAATCGGTTCGATGGGAGTTGTTGGGGCTGCCTCTGCCGCTGCTTGCACTGCCGCCACATGCCGTCCGTAGAAGAAAGCCAACATCCAATGAAAGAATCGTGGGAAGTGTCGTTTTACACGCACACAAAGGCGTGCCCGCGCACCGCTGATGAGGTACAGTTTGCGTTTTCGCACGCCGCGCCAGGCCGCTTCCGCCACAAACTCGGACGTGAGGTTGCTCCATGTCATCCAGTATTCACCATCGTGGCGAAGCTGTTCGTTTTGAAATCGGCCACCTTTCAGGAGATTGGTTGGTACGAAGCCTGGGCAAAAACAAGTGACGCCGATTTTGTAGGGCTTTAGTTCGCCATAGAGCGTTTCTGAAAAAGACAGTACCGCGGCCTTCGAGGCACAATAAGCACCGCACGTCGGCACGGCGGTAAACGATGCCAGTGAGGCGGTGTTCAAAATATTTCCACCTGCCGGATTGCGCTTCAACCACGGAATAAATTCGTGGCAGCCGTAGACTACGCCCCACCAGTTGGTTTGAAACACAGCATGCCAGTCTTCGTCGGTAAATAGTTCCGTCTCACCGGCGGCCGCGATGCCTGCATTGTTTACGAGTAAATCGAGCTTCGGCCAGCGACTGGCCAGTTCGGCGTGCATGTTACGCCAAGCGGCGCGATCGCCGACATCTTGAACGAAACACTCTGCTGCTCCGCCGGCTTGTTCGACGAGCGCCTTTGTTTCTTCAAGTTCTTCGCCATTGATATCAACCAGCGCCAGCCGCCAACCTTCGCGGGCAATGCGAACCGCTAGCGCGCGACCGATGCCGGAAGCTGCGCCTGTAATAATGCCATGACGCTCTTGAGTGACCATGCGAAGGCGATCTCCAAAGAGTGAAGCGCCATCCGTAGCGAGATGTTTGCCGGGAGTGTGTCAGAATAACGGAAATTGGCGGGAAAACAAGCTAGGATCTTCATTACGATCCATGTCACTGTTGACCGGCTAACAAGCTTGCAACAAGTTGTAAGCTTCGCCGCGTCAATTTTCGCGGCTACAACTTCTGCACCTACAAACCACACTGGCGATGCACGTTACTACACACACGCTTAAGTAGCCGAGCATAAATGTGCGGCCGGGAAATGCCGCTTCCGGCGAAACGTGATTCATTCGCAGCGCGATGAAGCCCAATAAATATGCCAGCGGCACAATTGCCAGGACGGTTGGAACCAACTGCCTGGCTTTGAAGGCGACAGCAAGGTAGATCGCCCCGGTAAGAAAATTCGAAATTCCGAATGCACCGAGGAGCATCAATTGATCGCCGCCTGAATGTTCAAGATTCATCCCAGCGATTTTGACCGCAGAATGCTCCACCATAAATGTGTGCAAAAATCCGCGCACCAAATCGATCACGCCTAAGCATGCCAACACAACCCAGGCAAACATTGGTGTGCCGCCCGATGTACAGTCACGATTTGTCATGCTTTCCTGCCCTTGGGATCATTTGACGATGTGCGGTGTTTTCTGTGCCTATTTTATATACCTCCAAATTGGCGCATTGTTTTTAGTTGGTTACCGCGTTTGTACTCAGATCGTGCCTAATATCTACTTCAAAATTGCAAAAATGCGTGTAGGTCCGCCAGTGCCGTTTTCGATTTTGATCGGTGCGATGATCAGGTAGAAATCGCGTGGCGGTAGTTTGTTGAGGTTGGCAACGTTTTCCAAGCCGTATCTGCCAGCGCTATTTACAATTTTGTGGACAGCAAAATCGCGCGACTGGCCAGGATCGATGCTCATTGTGTCGAGACCTAAGCCGCGAATATTTCGCTCCTTGACTAAAAACTTTGCCGCTTCGGGGCCGAACCCTGGGAAGTGCATTTTTTCACGAGCGTCTTTATTTTGGTAACGAACCGTGTCGCCATAATTTCGTCCCCAACCAGTATTCAGCAGTACGATGGCGCCGTCGGGAATTTTGCCGTGTTTAGTTTCCCATTCCTGAAGGTGTGCAGGGGTAAGTTGAAAATCGGGATCCAAACTTACTGGCCCTGCTACGTCGATCATTACGCCGGGGCCGAACAAGTTCTGCGGCTTAATCTCTGCCACCGAAATTTGATCTTTGGCAAAGTGATTTGGCGCATCGATGTGTGTGCCTAAATGCTCTGGCATCGAAAACGATTTGCTCAGCACGCCGTTGCGCTCGATCGTGGCGATGGTCTTCAGTTCAAACAGCCGATAATTCTCTCCGGGCCAGTAAGGCGTTTGCTTGTTGAGCCCATGAGCGAGGTCGATAACTTTCGCGCGACCGGCAATGATATCCGTAAGGGAAACGTCAATAGCCTTGGGTTCAGCGGCAACAAGGTCTCCATTCGTAGAAATCAACGACAGATAGACAATGCTGAAAACAATCATTCGTGGCAGTTGCATGGAATTGCTCCTTATTTCGAGACAATTTACCTTGCAACGTGCCATAAGCGAAGTGAATTTCTAAGTACCTGTCTGACTACTGTGCCTGGACCGGAGCTGGTGGGTTGGGTTCTGGCGGTGGATTTATCGATAGGTCGGCTGGAGCAGGTTTTTCATCTGCCGGCGCTGCTTTCAAATTTTCAGGAACGGGGCCGACTTCCGGGGTTCCGATTTTTGCAGCGAAGATATCGTGCAGCCGGCGAGCGGCGGGATCACGCCCTTCCAGCTCCACGGCTTTGCCGAGTTCTCGCACTGCCTGCTTTGGATCGTTTAAATATCCAAAGTGGTAACCTAGTAAGAAACGGAGCGCCGGATCGTTGGGTTTTTCTTCAACCGCTCCCTCCAAGTTGCGAAGCTGAGTGGTGTAATCACCGATATTTCCATACAGCTCTCGATGATTTCCCACGACGGTGCCCCAGCTTTCTTCTGGTAGCGCGCCCATCGCAAGTTCTGTCGCTCCGGCGGCTTCTGTCCAGCGCGAAGTTTGGAACAGCGACTGGCCGACGAGTAACATCACGCCGGCATTATTTGGCTCATCAATTAGAGCATGA
>CAZIGP010000597.1:0-3641 GCA_964538425.1 uncultured Pirellulales bacterium
TCGCAGACCGTCGCCCGGTCCTTTCCTTCTCCTGCCTGCGAGTTCGTCAAGAAACTCGACTTCGCACCCAGCAACGTCCAATTCGACGCCGCGTTTGATAAGAAGTGAGAATGAATCGTGTCGGCAGCATGTTGGTGGATGCTGGATGCTAGATAGGACGAACATCCAGCATCACTTCGACGTCTGACCTTAAAACTGAACCCTGAACCCCGAACCCTCACTTATGTCTACCGGCGAAGAAATGCAGCAGCGAGCCGAGCAATTTCGTGCTCGGTATCAAACAGTTCGTGAACAAATCGGTCGCGTGATTGTCGGACACGACGACATTGTTCACGGCGTGCTCACTTGCATGTTCGTCGGTGGCCACTGCTTGCTCGAGGGCGTGCCAGGGCTCGGTAAAACATTGCTTGTCCGTACGCTGGCAAAAACGCTCGATCTCCATTTCTCACGCATCCAGTTTACGCCTGACCTGATGCCCGCCGACATCCTCGGCACAAACATGGTGATGGAAGCCCCTGATGGCAAACGGTTTTTCGAATTTCAAAAAGGCCCGATTTTCACCCAAATTTGTCTGGCCGACGAAATCAACCGCGCCACGCCAAAAACGCAATCGGCCATGCTCGAAACGATGCAAGAGTTTTCGATCACTGTTGCGGGGCATGTTTATCAATTGCAAAAACCGTTTTTTGTTTTGGCGACGCAAAACCCTATCGAGCAGGAAGGCACTTACCCGCTGCCAGAAGCTCAGCTCGACCGCTTCATGTTCAAGCTCGTGGTGGGCTATTCCACACGTGACGAATTGGCGACTGTCATCGATCGCACTACGCGCGGCGAAATCATCGAGCCGCAAAAAGTGATGGATGGGCCCGAAATTCTCAAGTGGCAGCAGCTCGTGCGTGAGGTGATTCTCGCCAAGCACGTGCAAGATTACATCGTTCGGCTCACTTTGGCCACGCATCCCGAAGGGCCGTTTGCCGCGCCAATCACCAATCAATACCTGCGCTGGGGCGCGAGCCCACGCGGCGCGCAAACCTTGGCTTTGGCTGCCAAAGTGCGAGCCTTACTCGAAGGCCGCTACAACGTCAGTTTCGAAGATGTTCGGCGCGTCTATCTGCCCGCGATGCGCCACCGCGTCATCCTCAACTTCGAAGCCCAAGCCGAAGGCATCAGCACCGATCATGTACTGCTGGAAATCTTGCAAAAGGTTTCTGAAAAAGCAGAAGAACCAAAAGTCTCCCCAGCTAGCTAGGAACAACCGGAGCGCAACGCGCTCCGGAGGCCAACAAAAAGACCTTCCATCCGATTAGACAGCAACCGGAGTGCAACGCACTCCGGAAACGAACGAAACGACTTAGCATGAAAAAATTTCGCACGGTCTTTTTCTGAAATGGTGTGTTTATACATGGTTCTCCGGAGCGCGTTGCGCTCCGGTTGCTACTAGTTGTATGGAAAATCTTCATTGTGAAGTGCGTTGCACTCCGGTTAACTGCCATGCCTGTTTATCTCTTTACCTATCGCGCCTATCGAAGTTGGATGCCTGATAGAGTCTTTGTGCGTCGTAGAGAAGGAGTGTTGGCGCCGAACCGCGTCATGTTCAATCTGTATGACCAGCAGGCGGATGAAGACGAAGTTGATTTTGATAATCGCTTACAAAAACTGCTAGTCAACGAATTGATTGTTGCTTCTTCGAAACAAGGTTGTGAACTGCATTATGCTGCGACGGAATCAACTCATATACATGTTTTGGTAAGCTGGAAGACTATGCGCGATTGGAAGCAATTTCGCACTGGACTTAAATCGTCGATGACGCGACGGTTGAATTTGACAATTTGCCGTCGTAGTTGGTTTAGCCAAGGGGCCAGTCGCAAACAGGTGAACAGCCAAGAGCACTTCGACCATTTGATAAATCAATATCTTCCAGGTCACAGCGGATGGAAATGGAAACCAGACCGCGGAATGTTCCGGTGATATAGATCAACGACTTCCTGCACAACTAGAAATAACCGGAGTGCAATGCACTCCGGAGGCGAATGAAAAGACTCTCCATACAGGTTAGGCTTAAAAAACCGCCCCCAACGCACGGCTCCATTTGAAAACGTAACCCCATGCAAAGCCTACGCCAGAGTACCGAGCGAGTTCGCTTTCCAGCGCAAAAGGATTTTGCAGAGTTCTTTTCTGAAGAGATGAGTCTGCACCTGGTTCTCCGGAGTGCGTTGCACTCCGGTTATTGCCAGGTTGTGTGGGGGAGTCGTTTTGTTAATTTCCGGAGCGGGGTTGCGCTCGGGTTATTGATGGAGGCTTTACGCAGGGATTTTGCAGGGTTCTTTTCTGGAGTGGTGAGTCTGTACCTGGTTTTCCGGAGTGCGTTGCACTCCGGTTATTTCTGGAGATTTTTATTATTGATTTGCCACCAACGCCGGAAGCCAACTGCAAAGGTAATACTGCCGAGGCACCGACAAATCCAAGAGCGCTGTCAGGTTCAAACTCGCGCTTTGTGCCGTCGAGCCGAACATCGAGCCCAAGAAACTATCCGGCGGTGTGTATTTAACGACTCGTGTGGTTGCCTTGTCGAGATTCGCCAGTTGCATCGCGCGGTCGATTGCTTCTTCCAAGTAGCCGATCTTATCGACCAGGCCAAGATCGAGCGCTTGCTTGGCTGTAAAGATTTGTCCTGTCGTGGCGGCAGTCATTGTCTTTTCGTCAGCGGCAAGTTTCGGCCGACCTTCAGCGACAATCTCTTTGAACTGACCAAATGTCTGGTCAACCATTGTCTGCAGAATCTTCCGCTCCTTTTCAGCCAATTCGGGCGTAACAACCCGCGTTGGGCTTCCCATCGCTTTCAATTCACCGCTGGTGATCGAGTCGTCCTTAATGTTCCACTTTTGCAGCAGCTCGGCGACGTTGTAATGCGGAATGATCACGCCGATCGAACCGGTCCACGTACTGCGCTCGGCGAAAATAGTGTCAGGCACCGGGCCGGCTGCCATTGCAATGTAATACCCGCCACTGGCTGCGATTCCACCCATGCTGACCACCAGCGGCTTGGGTGCTCGATTCTCTGCCGCATTTCCCTCACGCAATTTACGCAAGTGGTGGAAAAGAAAGTCGCTGCCGGTGACGGTGCCGCCAGGCGAATCGACACGCAACACAATGGCTTTCACACTGTCATCTTTGGCGACTTTATCAATCTGCCATTTTGGAAAGCTATCGTCATGCAAAATGGTGCCTTCGATGCGAATGATTGCGACCTTGTTCGGCGCCATCGCCTCGCCCGAGACCAATTTTTCTTGGATCTTCGGATCCGGATTCGCGTATTCGCTGTACTTGTTATAGATCGAATAGGCTGTGATCACGGCAAAAAAGAACAAAATCCACGGCAGCTTGGCGCCGAAACGACCAAGAAAACCACCTTGTTCCAGCACGATACGAACAGGTTTATTCGAAGGATTTCCGTCTTGGTTGACAACAATCGACATATTGAAACTCCCTCAGTAAAAACTGATTTGGGTGAAAATACTGGCATAGATCGAAAGTGAAACGTCTGCTTTTCATTGTAGAACCTTCTGTTGGCCGCGGAAGCGCCCTTGACGCTCGCCAAAGAAGGTTAACAAGCAAGCATCCGGTTCCACTTGGCAGGGCTT
>CAZIGP010000598.1:0-3627 GCA_964538425.1 uncultured Pirellulales bacterium
TACTTTGCCCGCAGGAGGGACCACGAACGGCGCGCGATATGGTCGCGTGCACATTTCGGTAGCCTCGCTATTTTGCGGGAAGGTTTCTGTTTTCGGATCGAATTTCAAATACTCGCCACACTGGAACTGGGTCTTGCCGTCGAGCTTCACGTTGTTTTCAGATAAATGCTCGATGGTGCGATCCAATGTGTCCTGAGCATTGTCGCTCATCTTCACATCTTTAAGGCGATCGATAATTTCGCCGCTCGATACATTTTTCCCTAGCCGATAGCTAATGTTGCCTAAGTGGCATAAAGCACTGCTCAGGTGGCCTTCTAAAATATCGGCGTTGAGATCTTCCTTCTTGCGGCTGCGCACAGCCTTGATGAAATTAGCGTGGTGCTCTTCGTATTTGCCACCACTAAACTTCTTGATGCTTTTGCCATCTTTGCCAAAGGCCTCGGCGGTGTCATAGCTTGTGGTAACCAAATAACCGTCGCTTCCTTCCACGACAATTCCCACGCCACCGGCTTCCTTATAACCCTTGCTCTTCAGTCCACGAACCTCGAAGACCAAGGTTTTTGGGCCGTAATCGAGCACGATCACCTCGGTGTTAGGTGTCTCCCCCGCATCGACATATCCAAATCGGCCGCCGTAGGTAATAACTCCTTGTGGCAAGGTATCGAGGCCCAGTGCCCAGCGGCATAAATCCATTTGATGAATGCCTTGATTCCCTAAGTCGCCGTTACCCGTGTTCCAAACCCAGTGCCAATCGTAATGCGGAGGCACACCGTTCTTCCCTGCATAAGGCGACTTCTTCCATGCCTCGGCAGGACCACACCACAAATCGTAGTCAATGTGAGCAGGAACATCGTACTCGCCTTTGGCGCCGATCGATTTGCGGTCTTTGTAGCACAACCCGCGGGCGAGTTTGATTTCGCCAATTCCGCCGGCGTGCATGAATTCCATGGCGTCCCGATTGGTGCGCATCGTGCGACATTGAGTGCCGGTCTGGCAAATACGTTTATATTTTCGCGCCGTTTCGACCATCCGTCGCCCTTCGCTGACGTTGTGACTGACCGGCTTCTCCACATACACATCTTTGCCCGCTTGCATGGCCCAAATGGCTCCCAGCGCATGCCAGTGATTCGGCGTGGCCATCGAAACGCAATCGATCGATTTGTTTTCGAGCATCTTGCGAACGTCTTGATAATACTCTGGGCGCCGACCCGTCTTTTTTTCAATTCCGTCGCAACATTTATTACCGACGACGGAATCGACATCGCAGATTGCAACAATGTCGGCATCGCCTCGATTCATTTCGTGAAGCAAATTTGCGATATGGCCACCACCCTGGCCGTTAACGCCCATGACGCAAAAGCTCAACTTTTCGTTGGCGCTTTTCGGCTGCGGCAACTTAGTTGCTTCTGCCGCAAATAAATGAGAGGCTGAACCTGCAGTTGCGGCCGCAGCGGCGGCGAACAGCGAGTCGTGCAAGAACTGACGGCGTGAAAACTCAGACATAGAATCGAAGCTCCTTCCCCTCAAAAAATAAATCGAACGCTAATCATTCAAGAGTCGGATAATCGGTTACCATTTTGCCCCTTTCAAAATCATACTTGTCCGGCCGATGGAACTGCAAATGGCTCACGATATTCTCGGCTGCACATCTCGTTGGCTTTGGCATTGCCACTAAATAGTTCTGTTTTCGGATCAAATTTCAAAAACTCGCCACATTGAAACTTCGCATCGGCATCGATTTTGACCTTATTTTCCGCCAGGTGCTCAACGGTGCGATCGAGCGTGTCTTGAGCGTTGTCGGTCATCTTAATCGCTTTAAGCCGCTCAACAACCGCCGGCGTGCCCATCGGTTCGCCAAGACGATAGCTAATGTTGCCTAGGTGGCACAATGCGCTGCTCAAGTGCCCGTCCAAAATCGGCGCATCGACATCTTCCGGCTTTCGGCTGCGCACCGCCTTCAGGAAGTTGCCAAAATGATCGGCGCCCCCTTGGAAGTGTTGCACTTGGTTGCCATCGAGATCGTAGACGAAGCAACCAGCTTCATAACCTCCGATGGTCGCATAGCCTTCTGTTCCTTCGAATACCACGCCCACGCCTTCCGTCGCTCGCGGATGCTTTTTCGTTGGCAATCCGCGTGTCTCAAAGACCAGCGTCTTCGGGCCGTAGTCGAACACGCTGACTAGCGTATTCGGAGTTTCGCCGGCATCCACATAACCCAATCGGCCACCGTAGCTAATCACGCCCGTCGGCAACGTGTCCAGTCCAAGCCCCCAGCGGGCGATGTCCATTTGATGGATACCCTGGTTGCCGATATCGCCATTACCGTAGTCCCAAAACCAGTGCCATTCATAATGCACCGTGCCATGGTCTTCGGTATTGCGCGTGGGCTGTTTGACCGGTGCAGGCCCGCACCAAAGGTCATAGTCCATGCTCGCGGGAGGAGCGTACTTGCCAGCCGCTCCTAGCGAATTTCGTCGCTTATAGCACAAGCCGCGGGCTAGTTTCACATCGCCGATCTTGCCTGAGCGAATATAGTCAATCGTCTTTTGGGTGCCGATTGCCGAACGCGACTGCGTACCAACTTGGCAAATCCGGTTATATTTCTTTGCGGCTTCAACCATCCGGCGGCCTTCGCTCACATTATGGCTGACCGGCTTCTCGACCAGCACATCTTTGCCGGCTTGCATGGCCCAAATCGCGGCGAGTGCATGCCAATGGTTCGGCGTGGCAATCGTGACGCACGGAATGGATTTGTCGTCGTACAGTTTGCGAAGATCTTGTACAAACTTCGGTTTGTAGCCGAATTTCTTCGCGAACTGCTCGCACTGACGTTGGCCGACTTCGGCATCGACATCGCAAAGCGCCACAACTTCAACATCACTGCGACTACCGTAATAGTTAAAATGGGCCGTGCCGCGGCCGTTCGCGCCAATCACGGCAATGGGAATTTTTTCATTCGGGCTGGTGCTTTGTTTCTCAGCTTCAGCGGCAAAAAGTGGATTTGTCGAACCCGCAGCAACTGCCGCGGCTGCACCAGCCAAGAGCGAATCGTGAATAAACTGACGGCGCGAGAATCGGGTCATGATAAAGCACCTTTGATTGTCAGAGCAGCCCGCATGGTGGGAACCTGCTCGGTAAGGCGGCAGGGACGACGGCCAGCAGGCAACGGGTTGACCTGTCAGCATTACCGACGAGCAGGCAGTTTTCCACTACAGTGACTGGCTCCCAGGCCAAGATTTCAGGCCAAGATCCAGAACCTAGAAACTGCGTATCCATTCATTGGCCGGGTGGCACGCCCTGAATTTCAGGTGGCACGCCCTGAGTTTAACGAAGGGCGTGGTTGAAGTGCACTATTGACTTGGCTTCCCTTTACACATATCGCCGCATGATGCGATCGACCAGTCGAGGAAAAAAGCGATTCGATAACACGAACAGCTTGGCACGTAAGCCAGGAGCAAGCTCCCAGCGTTGGCCCCGTCGGATAGCCTCTACAATTCGCTTGGCAACGCGAGTAGCGGTCATTGCGTATTCTCGAGTCCAAGGGACGGTACCTTTTTGTTCCAGTAAATTGTTCCAAAACTCGGTGCGCGTAGGGCCAGGGCTGACCAACAAGACGTCGATTCCCTC
>CAZIGP010000599.1:0-3624 GCA_964538425.1 uncultured Pirellulales bacterium
GCAAATGATTGCGCCTCGCTGCCTGTACCGGCCGTAGTTGGCACGGCGATCATCGGTAGCATCGGCTTCATGGCTTTGCCAATACCCCAATAGTCTTGAATCTGTCCACCGTTGGTATAAAGAAAGTTAATTCCTTTGGCACAATCCATGGAGCTGCCGCCGCCAAGCCCAATGATAATTTCCGGCTCAAAACGTTTTGCCAATCGCAAACCGGCCGCGACATGATCGGTTGTGGGATTTTCCCCTACCGCATCAAACAATTGCGTTTCAATGCCGGCTTTTTCGATAGCCGCAATGCCGCGAGCCGTGTGACCAACAGACACAATACCCGGATCGCTAACGACAAATGCTCGCCTGGCGCCAAGCTCGCCAGCCAATTCGCCAAGTGCATCGACCTTACCTTGGCCAAAAACGAAGCGTGTACGAGGATAAAAGTCGAACGGTATCATGCGATCTTATTTTTACGGCAGAGGTATGAAAACAGGGAGCGAACCGAATTACGTCCTGTTCCTCTCGATGTCTTGCGTCTCTGCAGTTCAATTAGGACTTGGCTAATTCTGCAATTCGTTCTTTAGGTACCTGAAACGCCCGAGCGCGAAACAGGAACTCAATGATGCTACCTTCGTGCGGCTGGAGCCAATCAAGCTTGGTGGTGGGAATGGGGCCAATGTTAAGGCGGTCGATATTCGTAGCGTCGGTCAACTCACGTTGCCATTGGGTATTATTCGTAATGGCTGTGCCGACCAGCGTATAACCGATCGATTCCAGCATTTTCTCTTGTGGACACTTTACGACCGTAACAAACGGAAACATGAATTCCTTTTTTGCTGCCGCGACGGCAGAGGATTCGCAATGAATCACGGTTGGCCGTAAGTAAGCACAGCGTTCTTTTTCAACCAATCGCGCGCCATATTTCTCGGTGACGTGTTCGACACCGCTCTCTTTTAAATCAGCTTCAATGCTTTTCCACACCGCGGAGGCTTGTCCGGGCACAGTAAACGCGGCCAGCGAGGCGGTTGTGTCTTCGGGTGGTTTCGGTTCCACCGGACCAATCCGTTTGGCAATCGCTTCGGCAATTTCCTTGGTGTGCCGAGAGGCCCAAATGCCAGAGCAGTTGATGCAACCGCGGCCGCTATTGATGAAAACACTTTCAACCATAACGTCGAGATATTTTTCCCAATCGTCGACGATATCATCACCAAGTAATATCTTGCTGAAACCAGGACCGTGGACACTAACTTTGGGATTGCCCTTATAACGCTCTACCGTTGCTGTTCCGCCAAAGATCATGCTGCGATCGCATGCGGCCAGCACAGCGGCACCTGCGTCAGGACCGCCGGGGTAAATGCCAATCGCTTCAGCTGGAATGCCCGCTTGGATGAAAGCAGCCGTCATCCGATAAGGTGTCCAGGGTTCTTGTGGGCCAGGCTTTAATACAAGACCAACTTGCATCGGAATAACGGGCAACCATAAAGTATGGACCCCCGGAGAATTCGATGGTAACACCACACCAAGCGCCGGCGATTGGCATTGATAGCTTACCACCACGCCACGATTTTCCACACCGTAACCTCTCGAAAGAATTTCGAGCGGCAAACCGCGAGTAAGCGCATCGAGCATTTGATCCATATGCGTCAGCACAAAATGATTTTTGTGCATGTTGGCTTTGGCCATGTGCTCAGGCAAGCCAGTAGTTGCCGACTGCTGGCGCGCAAATTCATCGGGCGACTGCGTGCCATCACCCATCGGTAGCGTCCCACTCAAATACAGATCGGCAGCCTTCTTCACGCGTTCGATAAGTTCATGCGGCTTAAAATCCAAAAGTGCTTTGCGTGCATTCTTGGCATTGCGCATGTCGCGCTGCAGCAAAGCACCATTAGCTTGGCTAACCGTAGCAATCGATTCGCCAGTAATGAAATGAACGACTTGGTCTTTTTCGAGCGAGTCGTAAGGTTTGCCCCAACGCAGAACGGGTATATTAAGCACTGGTTATTTCTCCGAGCGACTTTCAGACCATGAACGAATAACTGTAGGCGCGCCATTGGCCTCTCCAATTGCAAGCCATTGCATTGCTTCTTGTCGATAAAAATCAAAATCTACCTGACGTGTTTTCCATAAATCAGAACCTGGTATTTCTCCCCCACAGCCATTTTCCATGCACTGTTGAATCCGATTGATTGTTTCTAGGTACTCTTGTCAGGTAGCTTTGCGATCGGAAAATGGAACTTTTGATTCGGCGAGACACCAATTGCGATAAGCCTCTACTGGAGTTTGCCAAGCTTCAAGTCCTGCATCAAAGGCGGCTTGTATTCGCTCTTGCTCATTGTGCGCGACAGTAGCACCCTGGCGTAGGCGATACCAGCGCCCAAAACAGGCAACAACCACTGCGATGCCAGTGATTACAATAAATAACGTCCAAAGGCGGAATTGAAATAGGCGCATTACTTGCTGATCCGGCACTTATCGGTTCTTGTTAATACACTCCAACCGTCGTCGCTTCTGCTAACTCATGGAACGGTCGCACGCCACTCACGCCATCCCACGGATATTTTTCAAACGGTGCTTCACGCTCCCCTTCATCCCGTTCCATAAAGCCGGGGACGAAAAACTCTTTCGTGAGCGTGGTTAATTTTACGCGGCCCGTTTTGCCGTAGCCAACAACTTGGTGATAATCGTCGAATTCAACCACTTCGACAGCCGCCCGCGGCTGCGGTGCATAGTAGCTAATTTTGTAGCCTTCAGCGGCAGTAATCGGCTTGCTGGCTGCAAGTCCCATCAGCGTATTGCCGTAGGTGGGTGTCATGTACACACCGCTTTCTTCTGGCGAACCGCCGAGAAATTCTTCAACGGCAAAGCGTGTCCACTGAGGAGTGAATTCCGTGCCGCCGCTGAAAATACCGGTAATCCCTTCTTTCGGTATGCTCGAACCTTGCTTTTCGAGTTCGAGCGCCAATGCTTCGAGCAACTTCGGCGTCGTAAATATGCACTTCACATCGTGGCCAGCTCGCAAAATCGTGATCGCTTGGTCAACGCAATGTTTCTTGTAAGCTTCCAAATGCTCCATCCAGCCTTTTTTGATAAGCTTGATCACCCAACGCGGATCGAGATCGATACAGAAAGAAATACCGCCGCGATGTTGGGCCAAGTGCTCCACCGCCAGCCGTAATCGCCGCGGGCCGGAAGGACCGAACATTAACCAGTTTGAACACTTCGGAAAATACTGATCGGGCAACGAGTCACTGAACAACGAATAATCAATGCGAAAATCATCGATCGCGATCCGGCTTTTGGGAATGCCAGTCGTGCCACCCGTTTCAAACACATAAATAGGCTTATCGGCAAACATCTTGGGAACCCAGCGTCTCACAGGGCCACCGCGCAGCCACTCATCCTGAAATTCCGGAAATTTTTTCAAATCGTCAAATGTTTTCACTTCCTTAAGCGGATCAAATTTCAGCTCCTTGGCCTTTTCCAACCAAAACGGGCAACCTGTGGAGGGGTGAAAATGCCTCTGAACGATTTCGTACACGTGAGCATCAAGCTGATCGCGAGCAGATTTCACTAGCGGAGCGAGATCCGCTGAGGGCTAGGCGGCGGGCAGGAAAAAAGTCCTCTCGGTATTCT
>CAZIGP010000600.1:0-1388 GCA_964538425.1 uncultured Pirellulales bacterium
TTTCAGCCAGATGAATTCATCGAACGTATATTCCCAGCGGAACTTACCTGGTGAGCAACGCCACTGGCCACAGCCTAATTGCCCATCCGCCGATTCAAGCAGCACGCGGCCGCGGCTATCCGGCTGTCCTTCAAGAATCCACTCCCCTGGAATGGGATACTCAGGCATGAGGTCTTCGACAGGCCCCGAAAAGTTTATCAATGCATTCATGGCACACGTCCTGGTTAGAATTGATGATCGATTAAGTCATTGCAATCGCACCGCAACGGTCGATATACGTTCGCCGAGACATTGGCTGATAGGGGTTGCGTTCGACGACATCTAGATTCAATTCCACTCCCAGTCCTGGCCGGTCATCTAATTCGACATGGCCACCACGAATCGTAGGGCCGAACCTTTGCACTTCATCGAAAGAGGGTCGGATGCGGCAATGTTCGAGAATTAAAAAATTCTGCATGGCAGCACATGCCTGCGCGCTGGCGGCCAGCGCAACGGGTCCGTAGGGATTGTGTGGCGCTAATCGAACGTTGTAGACCTCGGCCCAGTGAGCGATTTTCATGAGTTCGCTGATACCGCCAACGTGCGAGACATCGGCTTGAATTACGTCGACGGCTGACAGTTCCAACCATTCGCGATAGGCCCAACGTGTGCAAAGGCGTTCTCCCGCTGCGATACTAACTTCGGGGAATGCTTGGCGTAATTCGATGAGTCCACGGGGGACATCGACGTTGACCGGTTCCTCAACAAAAAGCAAATCGAGTGGACGTAAACCGGCAATCAACTGCGTAGCGGCTTGCTTCGAAAAGATACCGCCGCAGTCGATCATCAGGTCCATCGTAGGTCCAACGGCTTCACGGAGACATCGATACTCTGTTAGGGCGACGTCAACTTGCCTGTGTTCATCGAATGGCTGAAGCAGGCAACCCGGCCCCGATTTAAAGGCATCAAATCCTTCAGACACTGCAGCATGGATCTCCTCTACCGAGTTTGCCAAGCCGAGATCAGGACGAGCGTACAATCGAATACGATCTCGCACCGCTCCGCCCAAAAGCTTGTAGACGGGCACTTTGTAGGCTTTGCCAGTGATGTCCCATAGAGCTTGGTCAATGCCACTGATCGCGCTCGTCGCGACGACGCCACCTCGCCACCAAGAGCCACGTTGCAAAGAGTGCCAGAGGAATTCAATTCTCGTTGGGTCGCAGCCTAATAGCGCCGGCCGAAAGTGCTCTTTGATCATGGCGACCACTGCCGCTTCATGCCATTCGGTTGTCGCCTCGCCGATGCCCGTAATGCCGCAATCGGTGTTGATGAAGACAAACACCCAATTTCGCCGAGGCGCATTTTCTCCGCTCCCGGCCACCCCCATCACTCGGCAGTAAACGTCAGTA
>CAZIGP010000600.1:1398-3614 GCA_964538425.1 uncultured Pirellulales bacterium
ATCTTCACAAGAAATAGCTATGCGATGGGGTTTAACAGTTGTCCATAATACAGCTCGCGAGACAGCGTAAAGCCCCGTTTACGCTGCCGCAGAGCATCGAAAATGTCTTCGTCTTCGGTCAGATCTAAGAACGATGTTGCCATAGTAAGTACGCGCTGTGTGTCAGGATCGTTGAGTTTGATTTATGCTTTTCAAGCCAATGTTTTTTGACAACTCGGAATTGCGGTATTGCCCGACAAGCTGTGATGCACCTTCCAGAATCAAGGACAATTCGTCCACTGCCTCAAAGAACCTTGCCCCCTGCTTAATCCATTCCCCCGCGGCATCGATTCCCGAAGCGGTCGTACCAAAAGGAACGTTGTAGCGGAGGCAGAGGGCTAGGATTTCTTTCATCGGGCCGATGACTTCCGGATGGTCGTACTTTCCTGGATGCCCCATGGCGATCGAGAAATCCCCTGGTCCGACATAAACCATATCGACGCCGGGAGTTGAAATGATCTCTTCGGCGTGTTCGTATCCTGCGCTGGTTTCAAGATGCACCACCAGAACCGTTTCCTCGTTTTGCTGATCCATCCAGGTGCGCCAGTCACACGGTTGGCAATAATCGCTGTTGCCATAGCCAGGCGCAATCGCGCGCGTTCCTTGAGGAATGAACTTGAGATAACTCAACAGTGTTTCCACGTCGCTCCGAGATTCGGTGCGCGGCAGCTGTATCCCGATGACCCCGGACTCCAACAGTTTGGCGACCTCCGCCCGCTCAAGCTGAGGTGTTTTGGCAATGACGGGAAGCCCTGCATCGCGCGCTGCTAGAACCGTGGCCGTGAGCATGGTGGGTTCGAACCAGCAGTGTTCATATTCAATAAAGGCGAAGTCGAAACCTGCCTGTCGATAAAGTTTCATTAACGAAGGGCGCAAGTATTCTGAGACCATTCCACCCACCAACACACGCTGCGAGCGCAAGAGCTGTCTCAGACTGCCAGAGGTGGCAGTAGGTGACACCAACGGTGAATCGTGGACTGGTATCGCTTTTGCCATATGATCTTGGATTTATCGTGAAGGAACGTCGGTGGAAAACCCTCGAGCTTCAGACTCCGCGGCCAGTTGTTGCCATTGATGTTGTGGTTTCCAGCCCAGCATCGTCTTCAGTTTCTGGCAATTCACCAAGCCTGCGCATCCGGTCAATTCATCGCGGAGATCGGTAATCTGCGGGTAAAACCGCTTTAGCAGGTCACGGGTGGGCGTTGTTACACAAACATCGTCGGCTGCTACGTTGAATGGTTCAAAACCTTGCCGATCTGATTCGACCCAAGCTAGGCATGCGGTCGCGACATCGCGGGCATCCACATACGACCACAGATTGGGCACGGCGGCCGCATCACTCTCGGTAAACTTTCGGAAGCGCCACTCATATGAGCCTTCGTAGATAATCCGTTGAGTACGCAGCGCCGCGATTGCCATTCCGTGCCAACGAACGTAGTTGGCAGCCAGCGACTCTAGATTCTGCTTAGTCGCTCCATAAATACTGTCGGGGGTTTGGAGTGAATTCTCGTCGAGCGGCAGGTAGCGATGTCGCTCGTAAATACCGTAAACCGTCGGGCTACTAGCAAAGACGAGACGCGGGATGCGCAGGTTCGCGGCCGCTTGGAACACGTTGAACCCACCTAGCGAGAGATTGCGATACGTGTTTTCCCAGGTGGTCCAGGTGTCACCCGGGAGGCTACCAAAATGAACCACCGCCACCGCACCAGCAAATACGTCGTGGACTCCTGCACCGTTTTCTAAATCGAGCTGGCAATAGTCCTCCTCCTGATAAGCGCACGGCTTAAGATCGACGCCGTAAGCTCGGTAACCTGCCGCACGGAACAGCTTGACGATGGAAGGACCGGTTCCACCTTTCGCTCCAGTAATCACAACCTTCTTCACCACTAAATTCCTTTATCCACTAACACAGATTACTTGATAAATAGCCCTTAGCTTTGACTTCTTGAAAATCGTCGTTGCCCAGGTACAGGCCAGCGAGTTCGCAACAGCACTTCCTGTGCATCCTCGGTCACATACAATGTTTGAAAATCATCACCGCCAAAGACACAATTCGTGCAATTAACTCCACCAACGGACAGCGATTGAACCAGATCGCCTTCGGGAGAAAGAACTGCCAGCGTTCCATTACCACAGAGGGCCACCAATAAACGCCCGGCCGAATCAAAAGCGATTCC
>CAZIGP010000601.1:0-3611 GCA_964538425.1 uncultured Pirellulales bacterium
GACTCTAACTGGATGTTTAGCGCATTTATCCGCGACATCACCGTACGCAAGCGAGACCAAGCCGAACTTGAACGGGCGAAAGAAGCTGCCGAAGAGGCGAATCGAGCGAAAAGCGACTTCCTCGCCAACATGAGCCATGAGATTCGTACGCCGATGAATGGCATTATCGGCATGACTGAACTGGCTTTAGATACTGAGCTAAATGGCGTCCAGCGAGATTATTTGGAAACAGTTGCGACTTCCGCCGATTCGTTGCTCACCGTGATCAACGATATCCTCGATTTTTCGAAAATCGAAGCCGGCAAGCTCACACTCGATTCAGCGGTCTTCGATTTGCCTGACGTATTGGGCAATACTTGCAAAACGCTCAGCTTCCGTGCTCACCAGAAAAACTTGGAACTCGCTTGCCACATCGAACAGAGCGTGCCTCGATATCTAATCGGAGATTCAGGAAGATTACGGCAAATCATCGTGAACTTGATCGGGAATGCAATCAAATTCACGCATCAAGGCGAAGTGGTCCTGCACGTAGATGTTGAATCGATCAACAAAAAAGAAGCAGTCTTGCACTTTAGCGTCAGCGATACAGGCATTGGCATTCACCCGGAGAAGCAATCCGTTATTTTCAATGCTTTCGAGCAAGCCGATACGTCGACCACACGGCAATACGGTGGTACGGGATTAGGGTTAGCCATTACTTCGCGACTGGTGCAACTAATGGGAGGCAAAATCTGGTTAGAAAGCACGCCAGGCAAAGGTAGCCATTTCCATTACACCGCTCGCTTTGAATTGTCGGAAGAATTGGTGCACGTGTATCGTCCTGGTGCCAGCAGCCTGAATAATTTGCGAGTGTTGGTTGTTGACGATAATGCCACGAATCGTCGCATCTTGGAAGAAGTGCTCTTGCATTGGGGCATGAAGCCCACGGTAGTTGCCGACGGACTTACGGCCCTCGCCATGCTCGAAACTGCTTTGGCAGATAACGAATCTTATTCCTTGGTTCTCTTGGATGCTCAGATGCCACTGATGGATGGCTTTGAAGTCGCTGAGAAGATTAAAGATCATCCGCAAGTTATGAATGCTACCGTCATGATGCTGTCATCGGTGGGACAGGTAGCCGATTCCAAACGTTGCGAGGAATTGGGCTTATCGGGCTGTTTAACCAAGCCCATCAAACAATCAGAATTGTTCGACGCCATTACCAGCGCATTACGGATCAATCAAAAGTTGGCGATCGATGAGCAGCAAAGCGGCCACGAATCGCAACTTCCTTCAGAAGTCGCTGCCGATACAAACCGCTGCTTAAAAATTCTGTTGGCCGAAGACAGTCCGGTTAATCAACGCGTAGCGCTTGGCATTTTGCAAAAACATGGCCATCAGGTGACAGTTGTCGAAAATGGCCTTGAAGCATTGCAGGCCACAGGCCGAGAGACGTATGACCTGATTTTGATGGATGTGCAAATGCCCGAGATGGATGGCTTTGCCGCCACAGCGGCAATTCGCGATGAAGAACGCGTGACGGGAAAGCACCTCCCAATCATTGCTATGACCGCTTGTGCCATGAAAGGGGACCGCGAGGCTTGCCTAGCGGCAGGGATGGATGGCTACATCTCCAAGCCGCTTTATGCCCAAGACCTTTTCGGCACGATTGAAAAATTGTTCGGCTTCGGGGCACGACCGGAATTACTGAAACCCAACAAGACAAACAACGATTCAGGAGATTCGATGGTTCGACACCCCAAGAGCCCGGCCGAAAATACTGCAGCATGCCCCAGCATCGATTTCGACGCGTTGCTCCAGCGCGTCGAGCATGATAGCGGACTCATGGCCGAAATGATCGAGCTGTATCTGACCACGGCGCCTCAATTGAACTGGGTGTCAAACGCCGCGAACCAACAGTCGTTCAGAAAGCTGCCCATACTTTGAAAGGTGCGTTACGAAACCTGAGCGCCGAACCGAGCGCAAATGCTGCCCAACAATTGGAGACCGACGGACGGTCAGGACAGTTCGATTCCATTGATGGAGATCTGGAGACTTTGCGTTACGAATTGCAACGTCTTCAATCAGAACTTGCCTATTGGTCGAAGGAGGTGTACGTATGAAAGTCTTGATCGCAGACGATGAACCGATGTCGCGACGTTTGTTGGAGGCATCCCTCACGCGCTGGCAGTACCAGGTAGTGATTGCCGCCGATGGATACGAAGCCTTTGACATCTTGCGACAAGCCGATGCTCCCAAATTGGCGGTCCTCGATTGGTTAATGCCACGTATGGACGGTTTAGAGCTCTGCCGCAAAATTCGCGCACGACAAGCAGAACCGTATACCTACGTGGTGCTGCTGACAGGAAAACAACAGCGCAGCGATATTATCGAAGGCCTCGATGCCGGTGCCGATGATTACATGACCAAGCCTTTTGAGCCAGACGAACTCCGCGTCCGGCTGCGAACAGGGAAACGGATCTTATACCTTCAGGATCAATTGATCGCCGCCCGTGAAGCGATGCGCGAACAAGCAACCCACGATTCGCTGACCGGGCTATATAATCGCGCGGCCATCTTAGAGATTCTTGAAAACGAATTGGCCCGACAACAACGACATGGTGGGTCACTTGGGCTGGTGCTTATCGATCTCGATCGTTTCAAGCAAATTAACGACAAGCATGGGCATTTAGTCGGCGATGCCGTCTTGCGCGAAGCGGCTAAAGCCATGCGATTAATCTCGCGCCCTTACGACGCCATCGGCCGTCTCGGCGGCGAAGAATTTATCGTCGTGCTGCCTGGCTGCGACAAAACAAACGCCGTCAGTCATGCCGAAAGGATGCGCGCGGCCATCGCCAGTATCTCGGTTCCTTCTGTCAGCGGGTCGGTAGCAGTCACTGCCAGTGCTGGCGTGTCAGTCGCGATGCCGGGCGAGAAAAACGGCGCCTTGCATCTGATGCGCACTGCCGACGTGGCACTTTATCGAGCCAAAGACAACGATCGCAATTGTGTGATATTGGCCGGTGAAACTCTCTCGGAATCTTTTTTGCCAACCATTGAATTGCCGCCAAGCACACCCCACGTTGGCATTTGATCGATTCGATAACGGTCGTAGACCGCAAGAAGCGCGCTAACGCAAAACGAAATTCTGTAAGAACGCACGCTGCCAAAGGTTGCAAAATTCAATCAGGCGTGAGAGCGTTCCATACCAAAGTCCAGTTGCAACTGAGGGTCACTATCTTCCTCAGGATTCAACTCTTTGAATAGCAAGCTAGGTTGAATGTCGCGGTTGTGCTGATACTTGTCGCTTTGATACTCGGTAATATCGCCGCAGATTTCATGGTAAAAGATCTGGCAAATCGGTACGCCCGGGTAAATTCGCACCGGCTGAATCGCAAACATTTCCAGCGTCCAATAACCACAAAAGCCGACGTCGCCAAAACCCGCCGTCACATGCACGAACAATCCTAACCGAGCAATGCTCGATCGACCTTCGATCATCGGCACCAGATTATGTGTTTCGGTTCGCTCGATGGTGCGTCCTAAATACAATTGATTGGGACTCAGCACCAAGCCATCCGTTGGAATCTCAACCCGTCGCACGCGATTTGCCTTCCGCATATCCAGCACAA
>CAZIGP010000602.1:0-3608 GCA_964538425.1 uncultured Pirellulales bacterium
CATTGCTGACGGCGGAATCGCCGCAAGCTTTGATTTGGTGGATAATCTAAATTTCATGTTTCTTGGATCGCCTCGGGGGAAACCTTCGGGGCGATTTGCTTTTAGGCAGAATGGTTCAGGGTTCGGGGTTCAGGAGGGGCAGAGCGGGTTTTGGGTTTGCTTTCGGCGGATAGGCGGCGGTGGAGTTCTTGCATTTGCTGAGGGGTGGCGATGTCTTCGAAAAGGCCTAGGACTTCGTTGGTCCAGGCTTCATGCTGTTTGAGGGTGATGGTGCCGGGTTTGTAATGGAAGCGCTGCGGGTAAATGAGCTGCATGTAATGAAGCGCGGCGCGCCAGTTTTCGTCCTTGATGACCGCTTTTTGCAATGCTTCCAGACAAAAGTCCGCGACATACTCTTTTTGCCTGCTCAGTTGTGACTTGAAAAGCGGATCGCGTTGTTTGCAGTGGTAAACCGCCCGCTCGCTAACGCCGACCATTCGAGCGGCGGCCGCGATGGTGTGTCCACGGGCAACGCAATGGCAAATTAATTCTTTGGCGGCATCGTTGAGTTTCCTGCGCGGCGGCTTTGATTGCGATGCGTCCTTGGGGGGTGTTGGGGAAGGTTCTCGGGAGGGCTGCGAGTCCATGTTCATGCTCCTTAAATTTTTTTTCTAAACTGAACTAATTTTGATGTGAAAATGTGGTTTTGCTGAGGGAAAGTGAATTGGCGGTGGTGGTGGAACTTCAGTTTTGCTTCACGTTTACTTCATGTTCGTTTCAGGTTTACTTCAGTTTTGTTTCATGCTTACTTCAGGTTTTGGGCAGGTAATTAGGGATTGGCGCGCAAAAAAAGCCCGCAAGCCGGAAAAGCGTCCAGCGGGCGGGCTTCATGTTCATACCGGCAGATTTTTGTCGCCGGCTGTTCTGAATACCTGTACTTATGTAGTAATGTACGTTAGATCATAACAAGCGGAATCGTCGTGTCGAGTCTTTATTTATAAAATTTTCGATCACGAAAATATGAGAGTATAGAACAGTAAAAGCTACGTCGATTGGCAATTGACCAGATGCTGGATGCTAGTTTCTAGATGCTGGATCATGAAATCAGCCATCTCAACTATTGAAGACTCTTTCTTCCGCTCTTACATTTACCCATTTGATGGCTTTATCTGTCAGGGTCGACATTGTTTGTGCAATTCAATCAAATTACTTGGCACCCATGCGATTTTCTATTCGACAACGAACGGCTGAGCGATCACGGTCTGATATCTACAAATATGAAATCCATGATGGATCACATTTAGTGGCACTATATTGGCACGACCATCGAGGCGACGAACAGGGGATCAATTTTGTCGATGGCCGCACCGAGAGTTGGCCAGTGGGACGCATGATCGATTTTCTTACAGGAGGCGGATCACTTCCACTTGGACTTTCGGACGCCGCAGTCGCTTATTTAACAGAAAGATTATCTACTCGTAGCTAGTATAATTCACTATTGGCTTTGCAAACCTCTGGTGGGTCGCATCGCGAAAGGACAACGTGCCGCTAACTTAGTCGTAGGTTGACGTAGCGACGGTATAACCTAAACGCAAGGATTGTCTATGCTATTGGCAAATGCTGGTGTGCCGATGATCGCCTTGGAATTGCCAGTGATGGTCATTGCACTGATTCCGATTATTCTCCTGGAAGCGGCAATTTATACTAAGTTTGCATCTGTCTCATGGAACCTAGCATGGCGGGGATCAGGCTTAGCCAACTTAGTATCAACATTTGTTGGGATACCAATCGCTTGGTTTGTGTTAGTTGCGCTTCAAATCGTCAGCGAAGGGGGCCACCTTGTAGGACTTAAAACGCCTCTTGGTCGCCTTACGGCGGTCATTTTGCAATCCGCATGGCTAGGTCCGTCCGAAAAAGATTTGGGCTGGATGATTCCGGCGGCTGCTTGTGTATCACTTATCCCATTTCTGATTGTTACGATTGTGATTGAGAGGTGGATTCTTTATCGGTATTGGCCTGAGCCCAATCGCTTACTGCTTGTACGACACGTTACGGTGGCGAACATGGCGTCGTACACTTTGCTGGCAATCTTTTGGGGCGTGCAACTATACCTTGCATTATAAAACGATTTGATTTTCGACGAGGTGCGCCGATGAAGTAGAGAATTTGCGAGTCCAAATAAAAATCAAACTGAATAAGCTGCGGAGAAAAGCCAGTTTGCATCGTGGGCAAGATTGCGATGCTTCCGGAGGGAGGTTTCCCTCCGGTTATTGAGTAGAGGTGTCCGAGAATTCCAATGCAGGAGGCAACTTTCGTTGCGGAAGAACTCAAGGTTATTGATCCACTGGCAATTCATTCGGCGTCAGGAGACGCCTCCTACAAGCTGAAATTCACCGGTTGAATTCCCGGGACGGTCTCTATTGAGTAGCCTTGGAGTTTAAGGTGGCTTTGATGGCTTCGGCCAGTTGTTCGGGCAGTTTTGGGCCGCCGCCGATGAAGAGGCGGGCGATTTTGCCTTCGGCGTCGATGACGACGGTTTGTGGAATGGCGGTGACGCCGTATTTTTCTGCCGTGGCGCCGTCAAGATCGAGAGCCACTGTGGGTTTTAGATCGAGCCGTTCCAACAGGTCGTTGATTTTTTTGGCGTCTTCCTGCATGTTCACGGCGATGAGCTGGACGTTTTTCTCTTTGAACCCTTCCATCACGCGATCGATTTGCGGCATGGCTTGCACGCAGGGGCCGCACCAGGTGGCGAAGAAATCGAGCACGACGACTTTGCCTTTTTGACGGCTGAGCTTGAAGTTGCCGCCAGCCAGCAGAGGCAATTGAAAATCGGGAGCTGGTTTGCCAATGAGGGGTGATTCGGTGCCCGAAGGGGGCGGTGCAGCGTCCGGGTTCGCTTCCTCTTGAACGTATTTTGGTTCGATCGCATCTTGCAACTTCCAGGGGTGATAGGCCAGTTGCGATGAGGCATCATCGATCGCCTTGCCGAACAATACTTGATCGACTAGAGCCACATCGATTCGGCATTGGCCTAGCACTTCGCTTTTTCCTGACAATACGCCGGCATCGCAGCGCTCGGGCTCAAAGGTAAGCCTTGCTCCGTCGCGCCGTAACGTTTGCACCAAGTCTGGGTCCGTCTGTGTCGGAGGCGTTTGAGTTTTTTGCTCTTCTGTTTCGGGATGAAACCAAACAATGCGCGAAATTTTGTCGCGGGCAATTTGGCGCGGCTCCAAGCGAATTTCGACAGCCAATGTTTTTTCATCCAATTCGTTCAGCCGACCACGCAGATAGTCGCCATTTTTCGAAACAATTAAATGGGTAGGGGGATTGTTTTTTTGCATGCGGGGCAAAGTCAGCAAACGTTCACGCTTCGTCTTGCCAAGATTTCTGGTTTGCTGCTCTGAGGCCAATTCGACGGCCTTCACTTTTTCGTTGGAAACAAAGGTGGCATCGGTTACGGGGGAGTTAAAAGTGACGCCTTTCGCATCGATTTTTTTAATCTCACAAGGAATGTTATCGCCAACTCGTAAATGCAAAGCAGGATTGTTGATTGCATTGACGGGCCTGGGAGAATTCGAGCTTGTTGCCGTTGCACCGGCAGGACGTGCAATTCGGCGAGCTGGTGC
>CAZIGP010000603.1:0-2457 GCA_964538425.1 uncultured Pirellulales bacterium
CTTCGGCTGATTTTCTTCCGACGGATTGCGAATACACCAGGCCCAGTGTTCGATTTCTTCGGTATAGCCACGGCTTGGGGGGCCTCCTTCAAGGGCCAACTTACCGACCGCCGCTGCCGCGCTGCCGCTTTCGGTGGTATCAAGCACTGCTTTACCGTCTTTACTCGCCACAACGCCGACGCTGGTCTTTGTATCGGCATCTTTGTAGAGCATTACTTCTTGCTCTTTGAGCAGCACGAGCGTGCCTTTATCGCCCATCACTACTTCGCCATAGTCGCCGAAACCATTACCGTTGATCGATGAGTAAGTAACAACCAGTTTTTTAATTGGATCTTTAACTTCGGTCTTGCTGCCTTCTTTGAAGTAGCCGGGCTTTGGAAATTCATACATGCAATAGACGTGATCCTCGCACTCACGCTTTTCATCAAGCAGGTGCCGGCCGCCGACGGCCAGCACGCTTAATGGCAATGCCTTTTGGCGATTTTTATCCAGCCCGCTGACAAAAATGCCCGAGGCATCGAGCTGATGGCTGCCTAGCTCTGCCATTAAACCGCCGCCGGTGCGTTCCCAAAGGCGCCAACGAATCAGCTCTTCTAGCGGATTGTATTGATAACCACTCGAAGTGGTCTTGGATTGATATCCGTAGTTTTGCGCCGCGGTCAAATCGATATCGGCTTGTTGGGCCTGAATTTGAGCAATCTTTTTTTGCAACTTTTCGACATCAACGCCTTTGGCTTTTTTTAAGTTGTCTTGCGCATTTTTTAAATCTTTGGCAAGCTTATCGTCTTTTGGCAATGGCGGCGACCAAGTATCTACTTTGCGATGCCACTGTGCTCGAATGCTGTGAACATCGCCAATGAGTCCCTGCCGAATGCAATCGACGGCGTTGTCGTACAAAATGCTGTAATGACGCTGATGTCCCGTGGCAAGCAGCTTGCCGGTTTTCTTAGATACGCGGCCCATGTCTTTGCAATCGCCTACGCTGTGTCCCATCAGCTTTTCGGTGAGTACATGCAAGCCACTGTTCATGGCCAAGATTGCGGCTGGTGCATGTAAGTGCAAAGGCAAAGCAATAATTACACCTTCTATACCAAGCTTGTCTTTGTCAGCAATCAGTTCCTCATAATTGGCATACACTTTCATCTGCTTTCGAGCAGCATCTTCACTACCCAACCCATATTTACTTATTAATCCTGTGCGAACTTTGCTTGCATTATCGCTGGACCAATCGCCGTGAAAAGCGCGATGAATATTGTAGGGACGAATATCTGCAATCGCAGCCACTTCAACATAGTTTGGATTCAGCGCACCAATCAGCACGCCACCTTCATCGCCCGTGCCAATAAAACCAATCCGCACTGGTTTATCGACTTTGGTGTAGTTGAAATACATCGCGCCAAGGCCTGTGCCAGAAACCGCCAGCGCCGCACCGGTGCCCATCAGAAACTCACGGCGAGTCAATTCGCTGCCAATCGCCGCTTGAAAGTTCTCTTTACCGATCTTTTTTTCTTCAGGACTCAAATTATTCATGGTCAATCCTCACGCCGAACGAAATGGGCGGAGCAAAATGTGATGAACGAAAAAGTCTAATCCACCCCAACGCCCCACATGCGAAGTAGCCAGCGTCAACAGGGCAAGGAATTCAACAATCTGAAAGTAGGTAGGCACGGTACCAGCAACCCACGGTGGCTGGGAAACAATAATCGAACCTAAAAATACGGCCAACACCAAGGCAGACAACCTCGTAAACAAACCCGCAACCAAACAAGCTCCGCCAATGATTAATGTCCAAGTAACGATCTTGTCAATTTTCCTCAAATCAGTCTGTGTTTCAGCAAGAGGGCCACGGCCAACTTGTTCATCGGTTCGCAGCGTTAATGCATCATGCTCAAATGCCGTTTCCAATGCGTTAACATCGGCCAGCCACTCGGCTGGGCTGGAATCGATTTGGGTGGCTTGCTCACCTGTTGGATTTGCATCGCGCTTTGCAGAACGAGTAACAAGATTTGGAATATCACTCGCACCGGGTGCGCGGTTCATCTGCCGATTGCGAAATAGTTGATGCCGATAAGCCTGGATGTCGTTGGCGTAGCCCGATTGCTCTTTATTACCAGTAAAAACTACGACTAACTGTTTGTCGTAGTTCTCGAGTACCTTGTCGAGGCTCTTCTTCTGTTCGTTGGTAAAGCCATATTGGTTCGCTATTTCGTTGCTTCTGTTGCGCCAATCTTTCACGATGGCGGCGTACCAATCGCCAAAAACCGGCGAACGGGCAGGTCCGGCGGGGTTTTGAGGCAGATCTTGATCGATTTCTTCCTGAACGTCGTCGCCGTCGGCTTTTTCAGCCTTTGGCTCGCTGGCCGCCGATTGGTTACTGCTTTGAGGCTCCAAAGGAACGGCCAACAGTACATGAAATTGGTGAGGCCCTGGTGCCTTTGAGTGATACATCTCGGCCAG
>CAZIGP010000603.1:2467-3601 GCA_964538425.1 uncultured Pirellulales bacterium
GCGGCCCTTTCGCCTGACGCAAAAAACCTTCGCTCGACCACTTGGGGTCGTTTTTGTGGGATAGCCCTTCTTGGAAAAAATGCCAACCAATGGCGACACGCAGCGCCACCATCACGAGCACCGTTAAAAAACCGATTGTATATGGTCGCGAGTTCAGAATTTCCTCCCCCGGCCAATGCTGCCGGCGCAGGCAATTATTTTGGGCATCGAATGACGAGAAGGCGGAGATTGGCCGCCGAATGTCGGGCGGGAAAATGCTCTTACTAAACCAGCCGTTTATTGTAGCCAAAAACCTCTTGGTCAGCCAGCAGGCGGGATTTCGGAGCCCGAATCCAGAATTTAGGATGTAACTTACATGGCCTGGCTAAATTGTTCGCACCCGGCGTGTTTTATTCCTTACCCCGCACTTTTATGCGCATTGTCCTTTGTTACCCTGTCGAACCACAACACATTGCTCAAATTCAGGCCGCTATGCCGGAGGCCGAAGTTTGTGACGCTGGCCAGGAACGGGTTGCCGAAGAACTTTTTCACTGCGACATTTTCTGCGGCCATCCCAAAGTACCGGTCGACTGGGATGGGGTTATCAAAGCCGGCCGGCTCGAGTGGATTCAATCCTCTGCCGCCGGGCTCGACCATTTCTTGCTCCCGTGCGTTATTGAATCGCCAATCACTGTCACCAGCGCATCGGGGGTATTGGCCGATCAAGTTGCCGAGCACACAGTGGCCATATTGACGAGCTTGCTACGCAGCCTGCCAACATTTTTTCGCGCGCAACAGATCAAAGAATACATCCGACGGCCAACTCGCGATTTACATCACAGCACGATCGGTATTATTGGCTTAGGCGGCGTTGGACGTCGCGTCGCGGAAATTTTATCGGTATTCAAAACTCGTATTTTAGCGACCGATGTCTTCCCGGTGGATAAGCCACCTTATGTTGCCGAGTTGCTGCCAGCCAGCCGGCTCGACGAAATGCTGCCGCAAATCGATATCCTTGTTTTGTCTGCACCTCTTAACGATCAAACCCGCTGGATGATCAATGCCGAAGTGTTGTCGAAACTAAAACCTGGCACTGTGCTCGCCAATATGGCGCGGGGCAAACTGGTGGTTGAAGACGATTTGGTTGCGGCTTTG
>CAZIGP010000604.1:0-3600 GCA_964538425.1 uncultured Pirellulales bacterium
AACAAGTGAATTGGCTTATTGACTTTCAATTGTGTGACTAAGGCCGAAAAATTTACCAGCGATCCGATCAGCACTTGGGAAGCGGCGGTACAAATTCGTAATGCCTGCGTGCCGTTGGTGGTGGTGAAAAAAATCGTGCGATGCCGTACTGCTTCCGGGGAATAATCTCGAGGTGAATTTCCTAAATTAAAACCCTCAATGGGGAGCCCGCCACGTTCACCGCCCAGCAGTGGCGGTTCCGAACGGTGGGCAGTTGTTGCCCAGGCGGCTGCTTTTTGACGTGCCTCATCGATCTCTAAACAAGGGATTACCTCTTTGGCTCCGCTAGCCAAGGCCGCAGTAATAGTGGTTGAGGCACGCAGGACATCCACCATGACGACGACTCCGGCCGCCAATTCTTCGGCGGTGGTTAATGACGGCAAAAAATGGACGGAAAGGGTGCTGTACATGGGCGTTTTGCAAAGGCCAAACCATTGATGATACGGATTTTGCGGCCATCGCGGAATGGCAGCCGGTTATTCCGCAACAGGTGGTGCGGTTGATATGCTGTGGGATCATGCTTTTAGTGCTTCCTGCCAGTTTTAAGGCTTTGGGCTCTTGGGTTAATCAATTTGAACTATGCCCGTTGATAAATCAGAAACTCGTGTCCGCCGCATGTTTGGCGAAATCGCACCGCGGTACGATTTTCTGAACCATTTGTTGTCGATGGGGACCGACAAGTATTGGCGTTGGCGGACGGTTCGTCGTGTGCCACCGCAAGGGGACGGGCCGCTGCTCGATTTATGCACCGGCACTGGCGATTTAGCGCTAGCCTATGCAAAACGATTGAACGGCACAGGGCGAGTTATCGGCGCCGATTTTTGCCATGAAATGCTTGCCATTGGCCGTTCAAAAGCCGATCGCGCCGGACACAATGGCCGGGTGACGTTTGTTGAAGCGGACGCTCAGCGGCTGCCATTTGCCGACAATCATTTTCAAATCGTTTGCGTTGCGTTTGGACTGCGTAACGTGACCGACACTGACCGTGGACTGCGGGAGATGGCGAGAGTTTGCCGTCCCGGTGGCCGCGTAGTGGTACTGGAGTTTTCCATGCCACGTTGGCAACCGCTACGTGGTATCTACCGCTGGTATTTCCGTAATGTGCTACCCAAGGTTGGCCAAGCCCTAATGCGGAATCAGTCGGCGGCTTACAATTATTTGCCGGAAAGTGTGGGAGAATTTCCGGACGGCGAAGCGCTCGTAAAACGAATGGAAGCGGCAGGCCTACATGACGTGAAGTATTGGCCATTAACGTTTGGCGTTGCCACGTTGTACGTTGGAGTAAAATAAATCCTGTAAAAACCAGCGACGACACTGCCCAAGAGAAATCCTCACCTATTCTCCACGGATATCCATCCGCGGCGATTCATTGTGATTCCGATCTCCGACTCCTGAACTCTGAACCCTAACCCTCGCATGCATCCTCTCATTCTCGCCATTACCGGAGCCAGCGGCGCGATTTACGGCGTGCGTTTGCTTGAAGTGCTGCTTGCGGCAGGGCGGACGGTTTACCTGACGATCAGTCCGTCAGGGGCCGTCGTGTTAAAGGAGGAGCTAGGGATGGAAGTGGATTTGAATTCCAAAAACCCTTTCCCAAAAAGCGAGGGAGACGTACGTTATTGCCACTACCAAGACCTTATGTCTCCGATCGCCAGCGGCTCATTTCTCACGGCCGGCATGGTCGTGTGCCCTTGCTCCGGAAGTACCTTAGCGGCAATTGCACACTCGATGGGGAGCAACCTCATTCATCGTGCGGCCGAAGTGCACTTGAAAGAGCGGCGCAAATTGGTGCTTGTGCCGCGGGAGACGCCACTATCCCTGCCACAAATTGACAATATGCGGAAGGTAACGGAAGCCGGCGCGGTGGTGCTGCCCGCTAGCCCTGGGTTCTATCACGGGCCAAAGTCGATCGATGACTTGGTGGATTTTGTTGTAGGACGGATTTGTGATCAGTTGAGAGTAGAGAAAGAATTAATCAAGCGATGGAGGAGCGATTAGCTTTTAGCCGTTAGCTATTAGCATCTGTTTCTTCAAGCTAATAGCTAAAAGCTAATCGCTAACAGCTACAATGCTTACCCGCATTCGACAATTGTTGGAACTCATTCGGTTCAGCCACACGCTGTTCGCGCTACCGTTTGCCCTGTTGGCGGCGCTGATGGCTTGGCGTTTGAATTGGGAAATGGCCATCACCGATGGGTCAATTCAACAATTCTATGGGTTCCGTTGGCAAGAACTTCTCGGCATCCTCATGTGTATGGTTGCGGCCCGCAGCGCGGCGATGGCGTTTAATCGGTTAGCCGACCGGAAGATCGATGCACTCAATCCTCGTACGGCAAGCCGTCATTTGCCTGCCGGGATTTTGCCGATGCGGATTGTCACTTCATTTGCCGTGATGTCTTCCGCTGCGTTTATTGCCAGCACGCTGATGTTTCTGCCCAATCGGTTGCCGCTATTTTTGTCGGTCCCTGTGCTGCTATTTTTGTTGGCTTACAGTTATACGAAACGGTTCACCGCACTTGCCCATTTTTGGTTGGGCGCTGCGTTAATGCTGGCGCCAATTTCAGCCTGGATCGCCATCCGGGGTGAGGTCGTAATGCATCATCCGGCCGATTTGCTGCCGGTGATCGTTCTTGGCGGCGCCGTGATGCTCTGGGTTAGCGGGTTCGACATTATTTACGCCTGCCAGGATGCCGACTTTGATCGCTCGCACCACTTGCATAGTGTGCCAGCACGGCTAGGTGTTGCGAAGGCACTGCAGCTGGCCGCGGCGTGCCATGCCGGCACGGTGGTCCTTCTCTTGCTGCTGCCGAATGTTTATCCTTTCTTTGGATGGATTTACTATGCGGCGGTGGCCGCAATTGCCGTGCTGCTGATTTATGAACATTCGATCGTTCGCCCTAACGATCTGGCACGTGTCAACACGGCATTTTTTAATGTGAATGCCGTCATCAGTATGGGGCTCCTTGTGGTCGGGGCGATTGATTTGTGGTTGTAAAAGCTAACTGCTAATTTAGGAAGAATTTTCGTGACCAAACCAACCTTCAATTCCATCCGCGCGAAAGTCGAAGCGGGCGAACGTCTGACGATGGATGACGGCTTGCTGCTTGATTCCCCTGAAGTTCACTTGAATGACCTGGGTGAGTTGGCAAATTTGATGCGCGAACGTAAGAACGGCAATGCAGCCTACTACAACATCAATACGCATTTGAATGCGACGAATGTCTGTGTCTATCGTTGCATTTTCTGTGCATTCCGGGCTGACTTGCGCGAACCTCGTGGCTACTTAATGTCGGACGAGCAAATTTTGGCTCGTGGGCAAGAGGCCGTTGATGCTGGCTGCACAGAGATGCACATTGTCGGCGGACTGCACCACCAGATGAAGTTCGATTGGTATTTGAACCTTGTACGACTGCTGCACGACAACTATCCGCAACTGCATTTGAAAGCTTGGACGGCGGTTGAACTCAACTGGTTCACGCACCTTACGAAACGCAGCGTGCACGACGTGCTGGTTGAGTTAAAGGATGCTTGCCTTGGCAGTCTGCCGGGCGGAGGTGCCGA
>CAZIGP010000605.1:0-3598 GCA_964538425.1 uncultured Pirellulales bacterium
ACTCAAACCACTGAAAGTGCCATAAACAACATTCGTGGTTGCGAAAGGTCTGTTGTCCGGCGCGCCAATTGCCAAATCATCGATATCGTCGCCATCAAAGTCACCGGCGGTGAGCGCAGCGCCAAATCGCGAATCACGGCGTGGCGTGGCATTGAGGTTCGTCGTGGTCTGGCTCCAAATCTGCGCACCCAAATCATCGAGGCCAATAAAGGTGCCATACAATACATAGACCGCGCCAATTCGTTTATTGGAGCCACGATCTTGCAGCGGCGAACCGATTGCCAAGTCGTCAAAGCCATCGCCGTCAAAATCTCCCGTCGTCAGCGCGGAGCCGAAGCCGACATCTTTTTGGGCGCCTCCACCAACCGGGATATCGTCAGCAGTCCACAACTGGCTGCCGGTGGCAACCAAACCGTCGATCGAGCCATAAAGGACTGTTACAGTACCGGCCCCTACAATGCTACCGACTTGTTTGCCTGGTGCGCCAATCGCCAGATCGTCGAAGCCATCGAAATTAAAATCGCCTACGGCCAATGCAGAACCAAACAAGTCGAGCGTACGTGCGTTGCCACGAACGCCCGGCCGATTGAGATCCCAAAGCTGATTTCCGGGTGTCGCCAAGCCATTGTTGACCTTGCCATACATCACACTGACCTGCCCGGCATCGACGAACTGTCCAATATCTTTTCCCGGAAGACCAATGGCGAGATCTTGAATGCCATCGCCGTTGAAGTCACCGCTGGTGGTCATCATCTGCCGCGGTTCAAGGTTTTCAAACCGCACCGCTCGCTTGGGAGCCGTTGCACTCTTGCGGCCGGGAGATCGGTGCGTTCGCGAGTTTCGGAACATCCAATTGAACATGGAAGAATCCTCCATTGGCGGCGATTCCGCCTCGAATCGAAAAGCTGGGCGAATCGCGGTAAACTTTGCGGGTTAACTAAAATTTACCGCGGAAATAGGCGGGACTTACTGGCAGATACTCGGACGGGACGGCATAAACCGCAGGCACGGTGCGCGCGGCATAATCCTTTAATTCGTTACTCGGCTTTTTAGCAGGCAGCACTTCAATAGAAGCTGGCGGTGGGAAAAACCAATCATGGCAAAAACCCGACAAACTCGTTTGCCCGGACTTGATGATGATGACAGCGAGCACTCAGCACCCACGCAATCGCCAAAGCCCCCTCCGCCACCTGCGAAAATGGCTTGCCCTATCGAGGATGCCAGCAATGCGCCAGAAGCAATTGGCGATGCGGAAATACCCCCAGCCGAGCCTGTAGAAGTCGCAACGACAGGTGCCGAATCGTTTCCCAATTTAAGCGGAAAGAAAGTCTACGTCGTCGATGCGTACTCACTTATTTTTCAGGTCTTCCATGTCATGCGAGAAATGACCGGGCCGCGCGGCGAGCCCTCTGGCGCCATCTTTGGCTTTACTCGCGACATGATGTTTCTCCTTGATCAGAAAAAACCCGATTACTTGTTTGCTGCGTTTGATGTTTCGGAACCGACATTTCGCGACGAGTTATTTGTCGATTACAAAAAAGATCGCAGCGAAATGCCCGAAGAACTTGTGCCACAAATTCCTAATATCCATCGCGTGCTCGGAGCCTTGGGCATTCCCATACTAGAATGCGCGGGCTACGAAGCCGACGATATTTTGGCGACGATTGCACGAAACGTCGACGAAGCAGGTGGCGAATGCTACATCGTTTCAGGCGATAAAGATTGCCGGCAACTTTTGACCGACCGGGTGAAGATTTTTAATATTCGCAAGAACTCGATCTTCGATGCGGCTGCATTACAAGCAGATTGGGGCATTCGACCCGATCAAGTCGTAGATTTTCAATCGCTGGTAGGCGATTCGATCGACAATATTCCTGGCGTACCCCTTGTCGGACCGAAAGTCGCTGGTGAATGGCTGACAAAGTACAACACGCTCGACAACTTGCTTGCCCACGCCGATGAATTGCCGAAAGGAAAACGAAAGGAAAACTTACTCGCATCGCGCAACCAAATCCCCATCAGCCGTCAATTGGCAAGGCTCGATACGAACGTGCCAGTAGCGATCGATTGGAATCGCAGTCGCGCCGGCAATTACGATCCGGCTGGCGCGGCCGAATTGTTTGCTGAATTTGGCTTTCACACGCTGACCAACCAAATGCGGGAACGCGTGAAAGCAGCTCCGCCCGAGTTTAAATATCGTTACGAAACCATCGGCACACCGGAGCAACTGGAGTGGCTCGTTGCAGAAATGAGTCAACAGAAGCAAATTTCACTCGATACCGAGACGACCAGTGTCTATCCGCGCTGGGCAGAAATTGTCGGATATTCATTCGCCTGGAATCCGGGAGAAGCTTATTACCTGCCTGTTCGTGTGCCAGTGGGTGAACCAAGCCTTGATCCCAAGGTGGCACTGGAGGCTTTGCGGCCTGTTTTGGAAAATCCTGCCATTGAAAAAATTGGCCAAAACCTGAAGTACGACATGATCGTGTTACGTTCGGCCGGCGTGAAACTGGCTGGCGTTCGCTTCGATACCATGATTGCCAGCTACCTCCTTGATGCTGGTGAGCGAAATCACAATCTCGATGAATTAGCAGCGCGATACCTTAATCACACCACGACAAAAATTTCGGCCCTTATTGGCAGCGGCAAAAATCAAAAGACGATGGATCAAGTGCCCGTTGCTGCGATCACCCATTACGCCGCCGAAGATGCTGATGTCGCTTTGCGCTTGGTTCCATTTTTAGAGCCCCGACTGAATGAGTCGGAATTAAGGCCACTCTTTGACGATGTCGAAATACCCCTCGTCGAAGTGCTGGTGGAATTGGAATACAACGGCATCAAAGTTGACGTCGATCGACTTAAAGAACTCAGCGAAAAATATGGAGAGCGATTGCGGGCATTGGAATTCGATATTTATTCACTTGCAGGCCGCGAGTTTAACATCGCTTCGCCGAAGCAGCTGCAAGAAGTGCTGTTTGTCGAAAAAGGCTTGCCCGTTGTCAAGAAAACCAAAACCGGACCAAGCACTGATGTGGAAGTGTTGGAAGAATTGGCTCGCAGCCACCCACTGCCGGCAAAGATTATCGAATACCGTCAGTTTTCCAAGCTGCTCGGCACTTATATCGATGCTTTGCCACAATTGGTGCATCCGCAAACGGGTCGCGTTCATGCATCGTTCAATCAAGTTGTTGCAGCCACCGGTCGATTGAGTTCCAGCGATCCCAATTTGCAAAACATTCCCATCCGCACCGCGGAAGGCCGCGAAATTCGCTCGGCATTTTTACCTGGCCACTCCGATTGGACCTTGCTTGCTGCGGACTATTCACAAATCGAACTTCGAGTTTTGGCTCATTACTCGGGTGATGAAATTTTACGTGCCGCTTTTGAACGTGACGAAGAAATTCATGCTCGCGTGGCTAGCCAGGTCTATGGCGTACCTCTCGACGCGGTTGATTCATCCATGCGCCGCGTGGCCAAGGCCGTTAACTTTGGCGTGATTTACGGTCAAAGCCCATTTGGTTTGGCTAAGATGCTCGACATCGAACAGGAAGAAGCCGCCAAGTTCATCGATGCCTACTTCAACGGCTACCCTGGCGTG
>CAZIGP010000606.1:0-3588 GCA_964538425.1 uncultured Pirellulales bacterium
AATGCACCCCTTCGGGCAGCTTTACGTTCTGAGCGACAACTCGTTGCGCCTCGTCCACAAAGCCCATGATGTCGCGACCGCGAACATTGAGTGTCACATAGTTTAGCAGCCGTCCGTTCTCACTCTTAATCATCGCCGGTCCTTCGACGATCCGCACATCGGCCAAGGCGCTCAATGGAATTAAGGGCCTGCCACTGCCACCGACCGCGTGTTCCGGCGCGGCAGTGTGGGCTCCGCCTGATGACGATTGAGATTCCGGCATCTTAATGCCCGCCGTTTGTCCTGATGTAGCCGCTGTCATCCCACCAGCCGATGATGCGGCCATGTTGCCGGGGCTGATGAGCAGCCGCCGGATGCTCTCTTCGTCGCTACGGTTGGCGCGGGCGTAGCGGATGCGGACTGGGTAGCGATCGCGCTTTTCGACGGTAAATGTCACCGCCCTGCCTGCCAGCGCCACTTCAATTTCGTTCTGGATGTCTTCGACCGAAATTCCATATCGTGCCGCTTGCTGGCGGTCAATGTCGATCTGCACGTATCCCTTACCCATGATGGGTGCCGCGATTGCATCACGCGCCCCATTGATCGGCTTGAGCGCCGCCTCGACCTCCTTGCATACTTTGTCGATGGTATCGAGGTCCGGTCCAAATACCTTTACGCCGATGTCAGTGCGCACGCCAGTCGAAAGCATTTCGATGCGGTTGATGATCGGCTGAGTGAAGATGTTGCTCCACCCCGGCACCTGCAACACGCGCCCCATTTCATCGTCAACCAAGTCCCCCTTCGGGCCTGACTTGCGCTGCCATAAGAAAACTCCATCGCGAAACGGCTGCTCTAACTTTGCTTGGAGTTCAAGGAACGGCTGCAAGGTTTCCGATTGAAGAGGGTTGCCGAGTTGTGATTTAACTACTTGCGTCGCAAATTGCTTCGTCAATCGGCCGTTCGCATCCGCCGGCAGCAAGTCGAGGTTCTTGGCACCCTTGGCCACTTCCTCCACGGCACAGCGGTTGAACGTCTCGACCCCGTAGTCGAATAGCTCCCAGTTAATCTCGTGGACGCGCTCGCGCCATACGCGCATTTGCTCGGCTTCCACGGCGGTCAACAGATCACCGGGCATTGTCTTTCGCTTAGTACCAAAGAATTCCATCAAGCCGCTGGACAGGCCGCCGAGAGTGGTCTGTTTGAGTTCGAGACTTCCGACGATATTTTTGATTGCTCCTGCGGTCGCGAGGTCTTGGGCAACATCGCGGCACAGTTGGGTTACATCTTCAAGCGAAGGAACCTTGGCCAGCCAAGTGCCGAATTTCGGAGTAAGTTCTTTGGTTAGCCGGTCGATGTCTGTCTTCTCATCCATGCCTTCCGGCCAAACCAAGTCTCCGGCATCGTGCATCCGGCGCACCAACTGCTCAATGGCATAGCGAGTCAAATGCGGACCTAGCTCTTGCTCAACTTGGTTGTATTTGGTGAGCGCCAAGGAGCGCATCGTTTCGTCAAATCGCTCTAATGCTTTTTGACTGGTGTCGCCAATCAAACCTTTTCGGTCGTCCTCCGAGGCCCGCGTGACGAAACCTCGCTCTTCAAACGCTAGGAGGACACGTTCCACATGCTCGGCGGCATCGTCGTAATGCAATGCTCGCTTCGGCCAGAGTTCCTTGGGACGATAATTGACGAAGGTCTCAACCATGTCGAGTGGAGCCGGGTCGGTCGGCGTATCGGCGCGGCCCGATTTGCCAATCACCGATTCAACTTCCGGGAAACCTCGCAGCAGTGCGTCCCGTGCTTTCAAATCATCAGCAGTCTGTGTTACGCTCGCGCGAGGCACCGTCACGGGCATATCGAGCGTTGCCCCTTCGTCCAGCGCCGGCATGAAGGCGACGCCGATCTTGTTAAACTGATAAGACCACAAGCCGATGCCGACGAGCGTGACCAGCGACAATACCTGCCATTGCAGCCCACGAGTAAGAGTCACCGTTAGAGCAGTGACAACAAAGAATACGATCAGAAATGTCGTTTTCCAGGCGGTCTCTGACGCTCCTTGCCCGACAACAGCTTGCAACGGAAACATCCCGGCCGCCAGCACCAGTAGCACCGCAAACATCCACATCACTAAGTTGCGACGAGGCAATGCCCAAGTTAGCAGCGGCTTATAGATGTTGATGAAGCTGCGGACGATCCAGTTTTCTTCTTCGCTGCGGAGGCGGCCCTTGATGAACGTGGGAATCAGCGCCGGCACGAGCGTTATAGAAATCAACGCCACGCCGATCATCGCGAAGCTCTTGGTAAAGGCCAGTGGGTGAAACAGCTTCCCCTCCCGGCCGCTGAGCATGAACACTGGCACGAACGAGAGCAGCATAATCAGGACTGAGAAAAAGATCGGCCGTCCCACGGTGCGGCAGGGCTGAATGACCAATTCCCGAATGTCGCCGCGCACTTTCTCCTCGCCGAAGTGCGATTTCAGATGATGCGTGGCGTTTTCGGTCATCACGATCGCTTGATCGACGAGGATACCAATGGAGATCGTGATACCGGCTAGCGACATGATGTTGGCTTGAATGTCGATAATGCCTGTCTGCCGAAGCACCCACATCGACAAGAACGAAAACAGTACCGCCAGCGGCAACGTCACGCAGATCACAAACACACTGCGAAAGTGCATCAAGATGAGCAGAATCGCCACAGACGCGATTGCCATTTCGTGCCACATCACTTCGGTCAACGTGTGAATTGCGCCGTGAATCAGGCGGGTGCGATCGTAGGCGGCGATGATATGCACTCCCGCCGGCAATCCTGGTTGTAGTTCTTGGATTTTTTCCTTGACTCGCTCCGTGACTGTCAGCGGGTTCTCGCCGTGCCGCATCAGCACGGCCCCGCCGGTCACTTCGTTGCCATCCTTCTCGTAGACGCTGCGGCGGAACTGGGTGCCGAGTTGTACCGTGGCGATGTTCTTGACGTAAATCGGCGTGCCGCTAATCTCTTTGATAACGGTATGTTCAATATCCTGTTTATCTTTGATCCAGCCAACGCCGCGCACAATGTATTCGGCATTGTTCTTCTGCACCACGCCGCCGCCGGCCGGCATGTTGCTCTCGCCAACCGCCGAGTACAGTTCGCCCAGCGTGATACCGTAAGCCCGCAAATCTTCTGGTCGCACGTCAATCTGATACTCAAGCGGCGTACCGCCGACGATTGCCACATCCGCAACCCCAGGAGCGGAGTTGAGTTGTGGGCCGATATAGAACTTGTTCAGTGCCCACAATGGACCCGGATCAATTGGGTTCGACGGGCTCGTCTCCACCGTATACCAATAGACTTGGCCAAGCGCCGTGGCATCGGGCGCTAGATACGGTACAACTCCCGGCGGTAAGAATGTGTTCGCCTGGCTGAGTTTCTCCGTCACGCGCTGCCGAGCGAAATAGAAGTCGATGCTGTCCTCGAAGATGAGTGTAATCAGCGAGAAGTTGAATTCCGACGACGATCGCACGGCCTTGACGCCCGCTAGGCCCTGCAATTTGCGTGACAGCGGGTACGTCACCTGATCTTCAATCTCGCGCGGGCTGCGCCCCATCCAATCGGTGAACACAATCACCTGGT
>CAZIGP010000607.1:0-3575 GCA_964538425.1 uncultured Pirellulales bacterium
CAAGCAGGACTGTACTGCAAGGATGGTCCCTATTGGTACACAAGAGGCTTCAATCCACGAGCGCTGATTGCTCTAGCGTTTGGCATTGGCTTATGCGTACCTGGTTTTTTAGCAATGCTTGGAAAAGTTGCTCTGCATGGCCAAGCACCGCTGCCTCCAAATGTTCCCCTAATTGCGAATTTCTGGGGCGAATTGTTTCGGTATGCGTGGTTTACTAGTTTCGGCGCTGCTTTCTTGATGTATCTCGCCTTGACCAAGCTTACAGCCAAATAGGCAGACGTTATCTGCGGAAGTTGAATTTCTTAAGTCTTTATAATTAAAAGACTTAAGTGTTTCTCTGCGCCTTGGTTTGTCTGATTTTCTATTCAATACTTGCATTTTAGACGATTGTATAATACAGTTGTATTAAACACCTGCTCGAGAGCGATTTCTATGGATATTAAAAACGACGATACACGCGAACGTTTGCTTTCAGCCGCCAGCAAAATCTTTGCAGAAAAAGGCTTTGAAAAAGCCACCGTGAGGGAGATTTGCCAAGCTGCCGAAGTAAGTAACCTCGCGGCCGTAAATTACTACTTTGGCGATAAAGAGCGACTATATATCGAATGCGTGAAATTGGCGCATCAGGTGCGCATTGATGAAGTACCGTTGCCCGTATGGAATCCGAGCACTACGCCGGAAACAAAATTGTACGGCCTCGTGCTGACGATGCTGCGTCGCATGATTGGTGGCAATTGTCAGCCGTGGCACGAGCAGTTGATGATGCGTGAAGTTGGCAAGCCCACGGCTGCTGTTGCCGAACTTGTACAAGAGTTTATCCGGCCGCATTTTGAAATCTTACTGGCCGTGATTGATGAACTTTTGCCTGCCAAAATTTCGGCTGAAAAGCGGCATCAAATCGCTTTTAGCATCGTTGGCCAATGCTTGCACTACAAAGTGGCTAAGCCCATTGTCGAATTGTTAGTCGGTCCTAAAGAAGTTGCTTCCTACACTCCCGAAGGGTTGGCCGAGCATATCGCACAATTTTCCTTGGCTGCAATGCGCGACTTATCAAACACGGCAAATCAAAGTGTTTCACGTGTATCACCGAAGCCCCAGCGACAAGGAGCCTCGGCGTGACGTGGATCGCGTGGAAAATGCTGATCGGCAATAAGGCAAAATACCTCGGTATTGTTTTCGGGGTGATGTTTGCTTCGTTGCTCATTGCGCAGCAAAGTTCCATTTTTTGCGGTCTGATGTTGATGACAACCAGTCAAATTCAAGATGTAAAAGGGGCTGGCATCTGGGTGATGGATGCTAACGTGCAGTTTGTCGATGACATCAAACCAATGCGCGACGAAGACTTGATGCGCGTGCGTGGCGTGCCAGGCGTTGAATGGGCAGTAAAGTTTTACAAAGGGCTAGCCCGCGCACGATTAGATACCGGTAACTTTCAACAAGTGATTTTGCTAGGACTCGATGACGGCACCTTGGTTGGCGCTCCACAAGAAATGATTGTGGGTAGCTGGGATGATTTACGACGAAACGACGCATTGATCATTGACGACGCTGGCTATCATCAGCTTTGGCCAGGGGAGCCTTATGAAGTGGGCAGATCGTTCGAAATGAATGACCGCCGTGGTGTTATTGTCGGTGTTTGCAAGGCGTCACGTACCTTTCAGACATTTCCGATTGTTTACACACGATATTCACAAGCAATTCAATATGCACCAGGTGAGCGCAAGACGATGTCCTTCATCTTGGCCGAGCCCAAGCCTGGAGTTCCGGTGAACACAGTTTGTCAGCAGATTCACGAGCAAACGGGTCTTAAAGCATTAACGCGCCAAGAATTTATTTGGACGACCATTGAGTATTACTTGAAGCGTACAGGCATCCCGATGAATTTTGGTATCACCGTGTTGCTGGGGGTTATTGTTGGTACGGCAATTTCAGGCCAGACGTTTTATTTGTTCACTGTCGAAAACCTCCAGCAGTTTGGTGCGCTCAAAGCAATGGGCACTAGTAATTGGCGGATTGTCGGCATGGTGTTGCTGCAAGCGCTCCAGGTCGGATTTATCGGCTATTGCTTAGGCGTGGGAGGTGCCGCCGTGTTCGGTCATCTTACACGCTTCAATGCCAAGTTAGCGTTTTACATGCCTTGGCCTGTTTTAGTGATTACCGGTGTGGCAGTGTTAATGATTGTTGCCTTGGCCAGTTTGCTCTGCGTGCGAAAAGTTATCAAAGTGGAGCCGGCGATTGTGTTTAAAGGGTAATCATGCATCACGTCTCAATTCACAATCCGAACGGCGAGATGATCCAGCGGCCTGTGAGCCGTGACGTGACTCACGATTCGCACGCCGACGTGAACTTGCTAGCCGTACGTTGCCGCGGTGTTACTAAACAGTTTGGCAAAGGCAACACGGCGGTGATGGCTTTGCGCGGCGTGAATTTTGATGTCTGGTTGGGTGAAATGACTTTGCTGGTTGGCCCCAGTGGTTGCGGTAAGACAACGCTGCTCTCGGTCATTGCCGGCATTTTAGATGCCACAGATGGTGAGGTAACAGTGCTGGGCAAAGATCTCACAATGCTTTCCAACAGCCAAAAGGTACGATTTCGTGGCGAAAACATCGGCTTTGTTTTTCAGCAGTACAATTTATTGCCGGCTTTAACAGCAGCCGAGAATGTCGCTGTGCCCTTAATTATCAGTGGTATGTCGAGAAGGTCGGCTGTGGCCTTGGCAGCAGAGCAGCTTGATCTTGTAGGGCTTGGCGATCGGATTCATGCGATGCCAACCGATCTTTCTGGCGGTCAGCAACAGCGAGTTGCCATTGCACGTGCATTGGCACACGAACCTCGCTTGCTGGTATGCGATGAGCCGACAGCCGCACTAGATTCAGAAAATGGTCATCGGATCATGGAGCTCATGCGAAGCGTAGCCGTACAGCCCGATCGTTCGGTCATCGTAGTAACTCATGATAATCGTGTGTTTGATTTTGGTGACCGCATTGCTCACATGGATGACGGCCATATTGTCAATGTAGAAACGAATTACCAAATGGTGAGAGCTTAAATTGTAGGTAGTTTTGCCAGGTCAAAAATGAAATGTGAGTCTTAATCTGAATTTCCCGAATTCAGTAAAAGCAAAGAGGTACTATATGTTTTTTGTTACTGCAGCTGTGCCGGCATCAAAAGCTTCATCTGGCTCAGAATCACAAAACGATCCATCGCAAGAAGTCATTCCGACGACACAGCAACCATCGGGCGCATTGTCGTCTACTACAATACCGCAGACGCCGCGTAAAAAACCAATTCGGCGTCAACGTTCATTGGGAGGTTTATTTATCCAAGTTGTGGTCCCTTTAGGAGCTGTTGCGCTCCTGGTGTTTGCCGTCAAGCATGTTGCAGAAACTCGCAAGGTAGATCTCCCCGTTTCCCCTCCCATCGTTCCAGCCAAGGCGCCATTTTCCAGTACCGTCGCCGGCAACGGCATGATCGAATCACAGAGCGAAAATATCGCCGTGGGAACTCCAGTGCCCGGACTAGTTACCACGGTATATGTGAATGAAGGAGATAAAGTACATGCCAACCAACATTTG
>CAZIGP010000608.1:0-3574 GCA_964538425.1 uncultured Pirellulales bacterium
CGGAAATTCGGTGGTGCGTCAGTTGAAATTGGCGTGGATGAGCTACCATCGCATGCTCAAAACGATGGTGACCACGGATAGCACCGCTGGTCCAACTAACGCGCCAATCAGCGGTCGGTGAAATATATTGGTCACTCCCGCGCCAAATGTTGCCGCTCCTCCGAGACACAACGCCCATTGAATAGTCTCACTCAACGGCGGTCCGCCTTTGCGAGCGTAATTACAGCCGGTCCATTCTGGCACCATGTACAACCCAACGCCCAGAGTCACGAGAGAGACGCTGACAAACATTCGCTTTAAGGAGAACTGAACCATCCCCTCATTGTAGTCGATCAAACGCTAGTGCGCCTCTTCCACCGCACCGCAAACGTTGCCAGCAAGGCAATCAGCGTGAGAACGATAACACAGAAGCCGGCCAAGCCTTGAATGGCGGTGAAGGGAACTTGTCGAATGCCAAGTGGACCAAGGCTGGCGATGGTTCCTGTCGTTTTGCCTGAATCAGGGTCTAACCAATCAAGAAATCCAAAGGAATTTTCACCAACCTCTATTCCATACCAGCGTTGGTGGATCCATCTGTCGTCCTCCTGCGCCCAGGCCTCGCCCATGAAGCCCGGCACGATAATCAACACCAGTAGGATTGAAGCGGATCGCATGGGGTGGGATTATAGCATAGCTAGGCTGCTGCCTGCTCTAGCATTTCTTCAAGGCTCCAAGCTTTATCGGTTAAATCGCTCGATGTGCGAAGTGCTTACTTGGGGGATTGCACGTCCGTTTTGATTGCTGGTTTTGCGGGAGATTTTTTTGCGGCCTTTTTTGCTCCGGTGAGTGGATCGGCGAGTTCAATTGTCAATAATTTGGCGAATCCTGTTCCTGGTTCAAAATATTCGCAGCGGAATTTTTTGACGATATCGCCGCGGCGAGCTGCTGAAAAATCGGAGATGGAAACGCGGATTTCTGCATCGCCAGCTAAAGGGGCACGAATGGTGTGACTGCCTGTATCGACCAGTAGTTCACCATCTTTGATCAAGTTGATTCGGCCGACCATCATCATAGGCACTGCTGCCTCGGAGGCTGGTGTAGGATCTGCACCACTCGGTTCTTTTGCGATTTTGTTTTTTTCGGGCTCGTTTTCTTTTTGTTCTTTCTGGTGGTTGTCTTTGATAGGAGGCAGAATATCTGGGAACACTCCTAAAGTAAGATGAGACGATCGGCCCGTGATAATTTCTAGATGCTTCACGGGTGCGATCGGTTTGAATCGCTTGTCAAAGTTGCCATACACGCGAACGACCATGCCGGCCTTGAGATAATCGGCCTCCGCTTCGCCCGTAATTTCGACAACGCATTCTGGCTGAGGATAGAGCACCCATAACTTTTTATCGGCGACGATCGTGATTTTTTCGGCATCGACCGCGCTGATAAGCCCCTTACCAGTAAGGCTGAGAGGTTTTTCAGGTTTGGGTTGGGCGGAACGCGAGCTCGAAGAAGGACGTTTAAACGAGGGGATTTTGGGCATCTGCGCGTGGATCGCCGTGGTTTCCCAGCAACTGGCAATTGCCAGACCGATCAGAAATTGCTTCCACGGCGTCGACATGTGACTTTTCTGGATGCCCGTTACGAATTTTCCAAGGTAAGCTCACATCGAATTTAACCATTAGGGGGGTGTGCGTCAAACCGTCACCATCTGTGTAGATGGCGCGCTCTCATTCACCTCATTCGACCAATAAGAAATTCAGCGAAACATTTGTCTCATGGTGAGTTTTTGAGCTGCCGGGTAGAATTGGTTGTTTGTTGCTTCGGAGCAATGTCTCCGGCTGGTCTTCTGAACCTTGAACCCTAAACCCTTTAATGTCGCACGAGCTCTACGAAAATCCGTTAATTGGCCGTTATGCTTCTGCCGAAATGAGTCGCCTGTGGGGCGATCAAACTAAATTCCGTACTTGGCGACAACTTTGGGTGTGGCTTGCCGAGGCGGAAGCGGAATTAGGTTTATCGATTAGTTCCGAACAGATCGAGGACCTGCGAAAGAGCATCGACACGATTGATTTTGCCACAGCCGAGGCTCATGAACGCCGATTGCGACACGATGTGATGGCGCACGTTCATGCCTACGGTGATCAATGTCCATCGGCCCGCGGCATTATTCACCTTGGGGCAACAAGCTGTTATGTGACTGATAATACCGACTTGATGCTGATGCGCGATGGGCTGCAAATGATTGCCACGCGGTTGGCGGCCGTGATCGATCGGCTGGCCAAATTTGCGACGGCGAATCGCGACTTGGCGTGCCTAGGGTTCACGCACTTGCAACCGGCACAACCAACGACGGTTGGTAAGCGAGCATGCTTGTGGGCATATGACTTGGCGATGGATTTGGCAGAGGTGGAACATCGCTTGGCAGAACTTAAAGTGCGCGGCGTGAAAGGCACAACGGGGACGCAGGCAAGTTTTTTGGAGCTATTTCACGGCGATCATGCCAAAGTGAAGCAGTTGGAAAAGCTCGTCGCGCAGAAGATGGGATTCGAAGCTGTTTACGCGGTAACTGGTCAAACCTATTCTCGCAAAGTCGATTTCCAGGTTTTGGGCACACTTTCTGGCATCGCGCAAAGCGCCCACAAGGCAGCGAGCGATTTGCGAATTCTTGCCTCTCGCAAAGAGCTGGAGGAGCCATTCGAAAAAGAGCAAATCGGGTCGTCCGCAATGGCTTACAAACGCAACCCGATGCGCAGCGAACGGATCTGTGGCTTGTCGCGATATGTGATGAGCCTCGAGACCAGCGCGGCCGCAACGGCCAGCACCCAGTGGCTGGAGCGAACGCTGGACGACAGCGCTAATCGCCGCTTGGTGATTCCGCAAGCCTTCCTAGCGATTGACGCGGTGTTGATCCTTTATCAAAACGTGGCAACGGGATTGGTCGTTTATCCACAAGTGATCGCCAAACATTTGGCCGAGGAACTGCCATTTATGGCCACAGAAAATATTCTCATGGCTGGCGTTGCAGCCGGTGGCGACCGCCAAGACTTGCACGAACGCATCCGCCGCCACAGCCACGCGGCTGCCAAGGTGGTTAAAGAACATGGCGGCGCCAATGATTTGATCGAACGGCTTCAAGGCGATTCTGCGTTTGCAAAAGTCGACGTAACTGCCGCGCTGGACGTCCACAAATTCGTCGGTCGGGCGCCGGAGCAAGTCGATGAGTTCGTGGCAGAGGTCGTCGAGCCGATTCGCCGTAAGTATGCCAATTCATCCAAGCAATCGGCTGAAGTTCGTGTCTGAAGAAATTTAAAGTTGCGCTGCCTTTTCGACAAAATCGTATTTTGGTTTCGGGCGGTTCTTTCGATAAGTATGCAATAATTTGGCTAGTTGCTTGTAAGCGTCCTCGTTGATGTCACACAAAAGCTCGCGATTAGGCCCAAAACATCGCATTTCTGAGCAGCCAAAACAAAGTTGGATATGATAAGTCTTGTCGCCGTTCTTGCACTCAATCAGGTAGTCGGGATGGAAGCCGCCACAGAATTTTCCGCCACCAAATTCTTCAAATGATTTAGGGTTACAAAGTAGTTTTTTAAGTTGTTTC
>CAZIGP010000609.1:0-3295 GCA_964538425.1 uncultured Pirellulales bacterium
AAGGTGGCACATCGATAACTCGGCATCGCCCGCATCGATACCGAAATTCAGAGTCCGATTCGCGGTTGCCTTGGGCTTCGGTATTGGAGTTGAATAGCCAACGAGCAGTAACATCTGGCAGCAATCATGCCTTGTGTGCAGCAATTCGACGTGGCGCTGATTTGCGGATACATACAGATTTCGTCTTTAACGAGCACATCGATCTTAACTCTAATAATGCCGAGCTGGTGCATGAGGTTTCTGATTTTCGCGTAACGTATCTTGTGGAGGACCGTTGGGCAGCAGGAATTATGTCGCTTCGAATGTCCCTTGCCCCGCCGGATGGGCTTGGTCCTCAGGCAAGGATGTCGTTCTTTTTATATAACCAGGATGGTCAACAAGCGGTTGCAAAGCCTTCTTTCGAGGGTCGCTTAGGCACAGGACAGCTCGGCCCTTCTCCAGCACAAGATCATCTGGACATGCTGAAATACCATCAGCAAGATTGTTGGGATGCTGGCACAAATGCTCCGAGCAGTAACTTTATCTACGATTTCAATTGCTATCGTTACATGGTTTGTGATGATTGGCAAGAAGTGTTTTCGCACACAGCGGAGGGAGATGTCATTTCTGGCTCGCTTGATCCGCTCAATGAAGCATTGATACAAGGTAGAGAAATTAAGGTCGGCATTCGGGGGTTATGCAGAGATTTATTCGATGCGACTAAATCAATACCTGACCATACTGTCTTTGTTCATACAGGATCAGGATATTACTTCACAGAGCGGAAGTTGTTTTGTGCTGGCACTCAGCCTGTCGTGCGGGTTAAGCCAGGAATACCTATGCGATACATGAGCGGCTGCTGGGACTTTGGCTGGCTTTTGGTGCGAACCGATGGCTTTGTTGACTGCTGGTTATGCGATCCATATACTTTTCGCTTTCATAAAAAGCCCGGCCGATATGCAATTCGGTGGTTTGTCCGCTAAAAGCTATGACTTTAAAGTGGTCATGCTCTGTCATCGCAATTTGCTGTGACGTACATTGCACTCTCTCGTCAGAGAGTTGCATGAATCGCCAGACGGAGGATGGACTGCATGGTAATACCAAGTCCATGAACAATGCTTCAGAACCGGCAGCAACCTCGAGCGTTTTCTTCACTTCGTGCGAAAGATTAATTCAGTTATCAGTTTAAAATTACCTGCCGGTTTTATGTGAGGCTTTTGCACTCTGTTAGCGATTATTTTCAAGTAGCCAATCCACCGCTGCTTTTGCAAACGCTTCTGGTTTGGATTTGGTTACCGTTAACTGGTCGCGGGCGTCGCCAGCGCGATAAGCTGCTTGAATCAAGTTGGTTTCGTGTTGATCCTCACTAACAACTTGTAATGGATGGGGTGCGGAAAGCGCCAGCAGCGCGGGCAGATCGCCGTACTTTACAGCACCTGGCACAAAGTCGGCATGCTGTTGGCTGTCAATTGTTTGAAACCGGAAGCCTGCCGAGTCGATGGCTGCACGACCGATGGCATCCCCTACCTGTGCTCGCGCGGCGGCCACCCATGGGCCTGTACCGGCCAGACCCACGACTGAAATTCGAGTAGGCCGGCGCTCATGATGGCGAAGGAATGATACTAATGTCATTAAGTCATGCACGCGCTGAATGAAAAGTGGCGGATTGTAACCGTAAGTATAGGCCGAGTAATGCTGCCATGCCTCCTTGCCACCATACATCACGACCATTCGATTTTCGGCGAGCGGTTTATCCGATTCGCCTTGGCCGAAAAGATCAGTAGCACAAATTGCATACTTAGCATCGAGTAGCTGCTGAATGGCTGGAAGGGGTTTGCCGGTCGAATCCAGCAAGCCAGATTTGCCTTGAGGTGTGACCCATAATACCACTTCACCTTGCCAATCCTGTGGGTAAAGAAAGAGGGTTGATACTTCCTCGCCCATTGGCTTGTTAAGCACCAAGCCAGTCATTTGCAAGTATTGGCCACGGTCTTGCTTGTCAGCTAGTTTAAAGTCTAGATCAGTGGCATTTGGGAGTTGGCGGCCGATCATGAGATCCCATGCCGTCCCTACGATGCTGCGTAGCTCTTTCAAATCTACCTGATCTTCTGAAATGATCTTTGCCAGCTTGGCTTCCATCGCTGCGGTAAACCATTTTCGTACTGTTTTCTCATGATGTGCCCCCACTGCATCGCCGGTGGGTTTAGGATGCGTGCTGTTCCACACAGACATCTCTTCGATCGGCAGCGGTTGGAAATCACGCTCTAGCACCGGTGCTTCGAGCCCCAATCCGAAATGCTGATTAATGAACCCATACATGGTGCATCGTGAGACTTGGTTATAGTTATGTCCGAAATGTGTATTGAAGGTTGCGGTCAGACGCTGGGGGTAACCAAACATTTCGTAGAGTTTCAACAAGTCGGGATAACCTTTGGTCTTGAGTTCCTTGGTCCAATCGTCGGCAGCGGTAAGCCCCAGCGGTCTTGGCGCAGTCAGAGCGGCAATCTCGACATTGCCCATGCCAATTCGCAAATAGGGAGCGTTTTCGCAAGTGCAACCCCCTTGCATCGCTGTGGAGACCATAACGCAGGGAAAAGCGGCGGCGAATCGATCATCGATGGCCGAGAGGATCATCGAATGAGATCCGCCGCCACTGGCGCCAGTAACGGCAATACGCTGCGGATCCACTTCTGGCAAAGAGAGCAAGAAATCGACTGACCTAATCGAGTTCCATGTCTGCAAACCAAACAATGTTTGCAAACGAGCGTCTGCATCGGAGCTAAAGAATTGCTCGGGGCCAATCTCGGGTTGTCGTTGAGAGTAAGGAAAGTTAGGCCGATGGGCAGCAATCTGGAGCGAATCAGCATATCCCAGCATATCATAATGAAATACCACGCAGCCCATACGAGCTAAATGCACACAGCGCGCCTGTAACGGATGGCGAGCTGCGTTTTCCCAACGTTCAGCACCAATCGACAAGTCAATGCGAGCTTGATTATCTCCTTGGTCGTTAAATCGTCCGTTTGGCCAATGGCCATGAGGGCAGAGAATACCAGGCAGTTTGCGGCCATCGGTAGGCATCTGCTTTGGCCGATATAAATTGCCCGTGACAAAATGCCCAGGCAGTGATTCGAAGAAGACTTTTTCCACAAAATAATCATCACGTTCTACACGGCCATGGATGATAGATCTCAAATCTGTCTTGGTTGGTAGCGGCCAGAGACCAGATGCCAACATGACTTGTTGGCGGAATTTCGCCGCACGAGTCTTCCATTCATCGAGCGACGAAACTGGACTGAAGGGAAAATAACCATCC
>CAZIGP010000609.1:3305-3566 GCA_964538425.1 uncultured Pirellulales bacterium
GGTGAAGCGAGCCGAAAATCATCGTGACGTTGCTCAACGGCTTTAGAAGGTGTCTCCGCAAGAGCATATGTGACAGGTACAGCGATAATGGCAAAGAGCAGTGACGCGGATCGACAGATAGGCATACTAAAACTCGTTATAGTAATTGAGACCGAAGGCTTGGCGACAGAGTCAATGTTACTTCGCGAACTGTTCTATTGAAACACCCTAATTAACCATTGTCGCTTGTGCAGATCAGGCAATTGGCAAATCGAGGCTCTC
>CAZIGP010000610.1:0-3565 GCA_964538425.1 uncultured Pirellulales bacterium
TCCGTGGAAAAATTTCTGTTCAAAACAAAACGGGCATTCGCACCGATTTCGGACCGCTCCCCGTCGGTGTAAACTTGAAAGTTATTGATTCTGGCTCCCGATAAACACACTGAGACAGCAGCTTCTTAAACGAACTAGTAAGAAAATCTATTTGAGCTACAAGCCAAAAAATCGGGCATCAATGCCAATCTTCGCACCCAGCTAAAGCGAATTGTCGTCAACAAGTATTGCTCGCCAAACGGCATGACAATTCGACGATTTTTCCATTACTCGACTTCATGTGATGGTCGATCAAGACTGGGTCCGGAAGACCAGTTCGATCGAAATTTCCGTCGACTTTGGTGGTGACAATCGTTTCTCCCTCGTGGTCGGCAACGCCCAAGACTTCTAGACTGACTTGGGCAGCAAAAATTTCACGGTCGCTCCAATCCTTGATCGCCGCGAGACCGTGGAACTCTCGCCCGGCATCGTTGACGGCCGCATCGTCTGCAAACAAGGCCATGAAACCTGCTGCATTTTGGTCATTGACTGATTGCACATAGGCAGTTGGGATCGGTGGCAGTTTTGTCTTCATTGTTTTTCCTTCTCTTTATCTTTTGAGTTTGAGAGAGCGTTGTTGCTCGCTCATTCCCTTTGACACGATCGGATGCTGACTGTGACAACTTCGCGTCAGTTTTTCGGTTCCAGGTGCAGTACGGCGCGGACTTCCTGGTTTTCAAGTATCTGCCGAAGCCAATTGGCTTGATGTGATGACTGGAAAAATGGTTGATCGCGAAAGATGGCTGCATACTGGCTTTCAACGAGGCTGTCGATCTGACGAACCGTTTTAGCCGCGACATCCTTAACTTTTTCTACATGCTGGGAGACAAACCACAATCGAGCCGGATCGACAAACCCCTGCTCAATAAAGCCTTGTGTTTTCTTGGGGCATCGGCAGGGGTTCTGCTTGTTGACCAGCCCACACTGGTTGTTCATGAAGTTGTAAAGGTCGCGTCGGGCGCGGGCCAAGCATTGTCGAAAGTTGTCGGGCGTTATCTCCAGAATCTCCCCAGCGACCGTGTCGCTAGCACCTAAGATTTCGCCAAGCGTGAAAATCAACCGCTGCTTGCGACTCAGGCAGAGCAGCATCCCCGTGGTGCAACCAATTTTGGCCTCTTCGACCAGGAGTGGCACATCGACCGGCAAGCTCTTCGGATCGGGTAAATCGAGATCGCGCGTGTTATTGATGGCGGCTCCATACTTACTGAAGGAAAAACTTTCTGACTCCGCGCCGCGGCGGCGCATGTTAAGGATATGATTTGCAGCGATGCGGTAGAGCCAAGTGCGAAATTTGCTGCGGCCTGTAAAGGTGCTGAGTTTGGTGATCGCCTTGACAAGCACTTCCTGGGTCACATCTTCCGCCTCTTGTGGATGATGAACCATGCGGAAGGCGATGTTGTAAATCCAAGCCTGGTGTCTAAGCACTAGGCGCTCAATCGCTGTATGATCGCCACCTTGGGCCTGTTGAACCAGGTTGATGTCGGAAAAATCATCCTCGGCGATCTCGGTGAAAGGATTGAACACCATGTTGCTCCTGGTTTATCGGCCAGCACCGGCAAATCTAGATTGAGGGCTGTCCTCACTTAGACACGTCTCCTATGCAAGTGTGACAAACCCGGAGCAGAATACCAAACCAATCACCCTAATTCCGCCAATTAATTACACTTACGACTTACAAACTTGCAACAGGTGGGTGCGGCTTTTTGCTGTACATCGGTGGTTGTAGCCGCTGCGGCTTGCTATGCGCTTGTTTGGGAGTTGGATAGCAAAGTTCCTAGGGTGGCCGTTGCCCAGACGGTGGCGATAAGAGGGTCGTCTTCTTTCATCAGGTTAGAGGTATTGCGCCAGAATCCATCGGCGCGTTGTTCTTGGAGCAGGATCGCAAGTAATGAGAAGCGATGATTTAATGACAAGGACCAGGGGGCTTGTCGAACGACTCTGCCGAGCGCTGCATAATAATAGAATCGAAGTGATTCGCGGAAGCCGACTCGCTCGTTATCGGAAGGAATGCCAGGAACGTTTTTGTTCAAAACATGGCGGCTGATCCAATCGGCCGCTGCTTGGACGCGCGAGTCACGATGATTGATTCCGCACGTCAAGAGAGCGCACAATCCATCGGCAGTCGCCGTTCCGTACGATTTTGCTTGTTGCAAGTCGGCAGAGTCTGAAATCAGTCCGGCTTTGTTAAGTGGATCGTCTACACTCGGAGTAAAGTAAAAGCCTCCATCGCCTGACGCTTGGCGCCGATGATTTTGACAGCGGGCTAGATATTGCAGCGCTGCAGTCCGTGTTTCGTTTTCTAGTGCATTGGCCGCTTCGAGTGCTTCGATGGCAAAAAATGTGATGGAGATGTTGGTTTGGCCCGCAACTTTTGTTTGGGATTCGTCGTCGGCCACCTGATTCCAGCCGCCAAAGCTTTCATCATTGACCGACCAGCCTTGCCGACCAGTTTGTTGCGATTGCTTTAAATATCGCTGCATTGCGAGTTGTTGCTGCTCGAAGCTTTGAATTGACATTCGTTTCATGGCGGTCAACAGCAGCGCGGTTGAATAAGTGGGGTAATCGGTTGAACCATCCAAGGCACACACCGCACCGCTGGCAGCCTGATTGGCGAGTAAAAATCGCACGCCTGAGGCAATATTGGCCTGATAGCTCCACCAAGTTTCTGCCGGCAGATGCGACAAGGCATGGAGCACGAGGGCCGTATTGCCGACGCCGCACTCCATGGCGCCGTAGGTTTTCGAATGCCAGCCGCCATCCGCTGCTTGCTGTTGCATGAGCCAATCCAAGCCTAGTTGCAGTGAATAGTGAGCACGGTCGGTTGAGTTGGTTGCTGGTGATGAGATCATGGGAGTTTCACTTTGCAAATTGTCTCTGCAGCCTGGTGCAACGAACGCAGCCACGAGTGACTGTAACATCGTGCGGCGATGGAGCCGAGCTGTCATAAGTCGGAAATCGGTAAACTGTGATTGGGGCTGCTTAACATCAAAATTGCCGCTGCCGTGCAAAACGTGCGCCCCGTAATGCAATGATGACCTTTCCAACTTCCGTCGGCATTTTGCACACGAATGATTTTTTTGCTGACTGTGGGATACCAAGAATCCCAATCACTGTTTGGCTTTTGTAAAAAACATTCTGTCACCAAATAAAAGGCGAGGAATTCTTCACCTCCCGCTTGTTTGAACGGCCGGTGGTCATGTTCGGCAAATTTGAAAATTCGTTGCACTGCTGCTTGAAACACGGGCTCATTTTGATAACCGAGGGAATAAAGGACACGAATACTGGAGGCATTTTTATAGAAGTCGTGCATCCAGTGTTCTTTCTCTTCGGTTTTGACGCGCAGCTTTTTCAGCAAAGCTTCTCCGGCGAGCGTCGCGGATGCATCGACGGTGAGCCCCGCGGAACTTGCCGCGCGCAAACTTTCCCAGCCAAGCACTGTCCCTAATACGGGCGCCCAGCTCTCTTCTCCCCAGGTTCCATCCTTGCCTTGCGTGTTACAGATGATGGTTACCAACTTCATTAAACC
>CAZIGP010000611.1:0-3565 GCA_964538425.1 uncultured Pirellulales bacterium
AGGAACTTGAGGAGCATCTCCTAGCCAGGCCTGCCAATCGAGGTTTTCAGGCTGCGGCAGATTAGGATTCAAATCACGCTTGCGCGATGGACCTTGTTTATCATAGCGACGCACATATTCGATTTGAGCTTGCACGACTTGTCCGATCACGCCCTGAGCAATTGCTTTTGCAGCAGAACTATAGCAAGCGTCGGACATCGATTGGACACCCACTTGCAAGGCGCAACCGGTATCTTTCTGCTTCTTTGCAACGGCATGTGCTTCTTCAATCGTATGGGTGAGAGGCTTCTCACAATACACTGCTTTGCCAGCCTCCAAGACATCAAGCACCACCGAAGCGTGCCGGTGTTCAGGGGTGGCAATCGTGACGTAATCGATCTGTTTGTTATCCAACAACTTGCGGAAGTCGGTCGCTGCTTCCGTCTCCAAAATGGCCGCCCCTTCTTCAGCCCGCTTTTTCCAACAGTCGGCGACACCGTGAAAGGCCAGATTGTTGCTATCCCGAAGCTCTTTGCAGGCATTGATATGGCTAGTACCCATACTGCCGGCCCCAATGAAACCGATGCCAACTCGTTCGTTCGCGCCTAGTACGCGGGCATAACTCTTTGCCGAAAGCATGGCAGCGCTCGCTGCAAAGGTATTGGCAGCCAGAAAGTCTCGGCGTGAAATCGATCTAAAGAGACTCATCTATTTTACCAAAGGTGAAACGTTAATCTGTCTTGAGCATCCTAAACGCTGTGCGACCGCTTCCTCCAGGAGAATTCAAAAATAATACTCATGAATACTATGCCAATCATCATTAGCGACGAAGGCTCGGGCACGAATATTCCACCGTTATTAAATTTAAACAGATCTCCTTCTCCGCCACTTAACGGCAGACTCAGGCTGTAAAGCGAACCTCCGAGGTGGTTTAAAGTTATTGTTTCCACCAGGCCCGTATCGCGGCTTAAACGGAGCAGGCTATTGATGCCACTCATACCAAAGTCAAATTCAAGTTCGATTCGCTGTCCAGTCTCAGCAATCGAGCCGTTAGCGTCACTTAACCCGTTTACGATCATGAAGTACGTGTCATTTTCATGACCAGCATTCGTGAAGCTTGCATCCAACGGTTTGAAATATCCTACAATCACGTCACCTGACAGACCGTTATTCTTACTGCCCAAATTGGTAGCGTTAATCGATGTGATGTAAGAATTTGCTGACGGGCTCCAACTTGATACCCCAGTGGGCAATGTATTTGTAATGTTAAAAGAGCCGACTTTGTGTTGCCCCATTTTCATACGGACGTCAGTACTGACAAGCCGTACTAAAGCCGAACCAAGATTACGGCTTTGGCGATTCGTTTCGGCGATTTGGTAAAAAGCAGATGTCGGTGCATCATCGCTGTCCGCATCAAATAAGACGGAATGCAAACCCAAGCTACTGGGAAATGCTGGGCCATCGATATAGTAGAAGGCTTGAGCTACTTTGGCGCCGAATGCCCAAGCACTAAACTGGTTGAGCATAATTTCTGAACCAGAAACGGTATGACCGTTGACCACAAATGTTTGCAGGTAAGTTCCGTAAGGGATCGGACGATTACCGGTGCCATCGTTCCCTTCCAAACTTAATTTGCGATATTTCTGCAGATCTTGATAAAACACTCTGGGACTGCCACCGGCAAGACTGCCATTAAAAGGATACGTGTCGAAAGACAGCATGTCGGGCTGTGCAATTTGCATGTAGCTGCGCAGCGTACTAACCGATTCTTGAGTGCCCCACTGGTTTGTATATCCAATCGCATTGGGATAGGACGTTCGCCATTGGCTCAGGTAAGCTGCTGCCTCAGCAATATTAGTGGAATTGAGAGACTGTTCGTCTTGGAATTGCAAGTTGACCAAATTTGGAACATAGGAAGTTTCATTGGGTCTTACGGGGGGATCGCTTGCACTGATATTAAATCGCCCCCATTGGCCACCCAGTGCAGGAGGGTCTCCTGCGTTCATTCCCCCCGCGAGCAACGGAGTTGTAAAACGGGACTCCTGCCATCGCGGTGTATGCAATCCACTTGGCGGCCAAGCAACGAGTGCTTGCACTTGCAAACCTTTCTCCACAAGTATCCGATGCCCTCGATCGATCGCTCCTCTCGCTGATGTCGAGGAAATTAAACTGAATGATAAACTGACGGCCAAAGTCAGTCTCGAGAAGTTAATTCGTGCCTGCATGATTGTTCCGATCTTTGATTTACATGAGTGCTAATACAATGGGCTATTGTCGTTAAGCATGACAATACATCCACTTTTAAGCTGATTAACGATTTATTTGTCCTCCGCAAATTTCCACACAGGTTGGGCGACACCACGTCCTATAACTTCTTCGATGTATGCTCCACTGTGGGAAGATGGCTTCGTACCACTGGAAGAATAAGGCGCACTGTGACAAACACGGTATGTTAGAATGTGATGCCAACCATCCTTTAAACGTACCGTCACGCCGTTTGGATGATCTACCATCCATTTTTCTGGCCCTGATGTTGATGGTGGTTCGCCAAACTCTCCCACACAATCGCGAATGGAAATGGGGGTTTCCAAGTTGTCACGTTTTGCGGTCAGTGGCCAAAGTACAAGTTTTTCTCGGCCTCGTCCTGTTTGAGCTGTTTCAGGAATAAATGCCTTATCGTACGGATTAGAAACCAAATAAGCCGATCCATCTGCTGCCACATTGATAGTCACGGGAGAATTTAAACGCGTATCAGGCTTATTTAAAACTTGCTGCCACACGCCTGATTCGGCCGAATGCCAAACGGCCATGATATAACCTAATCCACCATAGCCACGGGCAGAAAACAACAAGCTACCATCCGAGTCTCTGGCAAGGCTCGGCTCAATCCACGGGCATCGTTCCATGGGGTTCGGTCCTTCAGGAACAGGTCCTTCGGTCGTGACGACAGGATCAAATTTTGTTGGCTGCCAAGTTTTGTTCTTGTTAACCCACCGAAGCACACCTACGCTAACGGCCTTACGATCGTTGCGAGCGGCTAATGTCGCCATCAACAAATCGTCGCCATCCGGAATCGCGTTCAAAAAGCTTGTCACAAGAATGAACCAGCCGCTATCGCCAATTTGCAAAGTATCTTCCCCGTTTTGCGATCGAACTAAATTCCGGCGACAAGTAAATGACTTGCTATCATAGGCAAGTTGGTAGACCTCGTTCATATCCTTCCTTGCAGAGTCACCCCAAGAAAAGCGACCGCCAGAAAACGAAAACCAGTGTGCCTGACCGATGCCGAAACCAGTGCCAGCGTAAGGGTGAGGACTCCCATCGGCTCGTAACGCTCCTAGCGGAACAAAGCCTCCAATCAAAGGAGACTTCATAAACAAACGAGGCGATGTTCCCTTCTGAGCCGGTTTAATCTCATTCCGGTTGGCTGCGAAAACTTGATTGGGTTGAGGCGGCGCAAGTTCGTCAAACAAAATAATGTCAGATCCATCGAGATACCCATAATTGAGAGTTTCTTCAATCATTCGCATGACCATTAAACCGGCAGTGTGAGGACCGGCTTGGAAAGGAAGTGCCAAAGCGTATC
>CAZIGP010000612.1:0-3298 GCA_964538425.1 uncultured Pirellulales bacterium
TCTATGTGCCCAACGTCGCTCAGCATTTTTCGCAGTGCAGTGGCTTGGTGCGTGAACAGATCATGATTTCCAAGCACAAAATACACGCCATGTTGGGCGCGAAGCTGGCCGAAAATTTCAGGAACCCAGCCAAAGTAGTCAGCTTCTTCAAAATAGTCGCCACAAAGAGCGATCATGTGAGGATGGATGGCGTTCGCGTGGCGGACCACTTCAAGAAAATATTCCTCACCAATGCGCCCTGTAATGTGCCAGTCGGTAAGTAGGACGATCGAAAAGCCGTCAAGCTTGGTGGGCAGTCTCGCAATTTCTAGCTCTTGTTCTTCGATGGCAATTTGCAGTACCTGATTGCCCGGAAAGTAAGAAAGCAATCGAGCACTAGTATATACCTTTGGCTTTTTGCCAAGCGACTCTGCCGTGTCGATCAACGTGGTGTGCCTGGTAATGACCTGAGCCGGCAACTTAATAAACACGTGGCGGGCTAGCCAAATCACGGTCACCACCATGGCGAGAATCCAGCAGGGCACGAAATAGATCCAAAGCGGGCCCCATGCCAAGGCTTGCGATGCTGAATCGTAAATTGGTTGATCTGCATGCCACCAGCGCCAAAGCACCACCGGAGGCGCAACGGTTAGAACAGAGTAACTCACGGCTGTCAGCGAATTCACAATCAACCGCGGCATATAGAACGCGTGAATGCGGTTAATCAAGCCTACCCACAACGCGGCATGGCCAAGTAAAGCAGCCAACACGGCGATCACTAAAAAAATAACCGACATCACGGATGCAGCTTTTAAACCAACTAAGAAGGAGTAGAGCTGTAAAACAAGAAAACCTTCATACCAGAATCAATTCGCTCGGATAGAAGGTAATTTGGCTCTATCCAAAACAGCGCCGGGCTATTACGACTGTTTTACCAAGGCCCGTTTGTTAACAGCTTTTTCTACCGTGTCGAGCAACTGGTCGAGACGGAACGGCTTGTACAGCACCAGGTCGATGCCGGCCTGGCGGGCTTTTACGATTGAATGCCCTGGGTCGTAACCAAAACCGGTCATCAGTACGAGCGGTACGGGATCGAGCACTTCTTGCAGACGGAGCAACAGTTCGTAGCCATTGAGATCAGGCAAGCGGATGTCGGCAATAATCACGTCGTAGCCATCATCCGTCAGCATGTTGCGAACCATACAAACGGCTTCGGCGCCATTGTGGGCGGTTTCCACAATACAGCCATAACGCTCAAGCAAGTTGTGGGCGTGCATGCGAACGGCGTCATCGGCATCGACGACAAGAATGCGTTTGTTACGCAATGTGGGGCGCTTTTCAACGTGCTTACCGGCTGGAATTGCCTGCGTTGGCGCCATCGATTGGCCAACTTTTTGAATCACCTGCTTAATATCGCGGGCATTTCGCAAAATTCGCTGTAAGCGTTCGACAACTTCAGGCTCGTGGCCGATATAACGCTCCATCACGTTGACGGCATCGTTCAAAATGTCGTCGACCGGCAAGGCCACCGCACCGTGGATTGCCTCGACGTTTTCCTGGATTGTGCTTGCTTTTTCGACGGCCAGCAGCTCGAGCGTGTTTAACGCTACGGCCACGTCGCGGCTGAAGATTTCCAAAAATTGCAAATCGCTCTCACCGAAAGCACGGGGCTCAGGGCTTTCGACGTTAAATGTGCCGATGACTTGGTCATGCAGCACCAGCGGCACTGTTAAAGAGCTTTTGGCTCCTTTGGCACCTTCCAAATAAAGCGGATCTTCGGCGGTGTCTTCGCACAGGTAGCTTTTGCCTGTCGAGGCCACATAGCCCGTCACGCCGTTATTCTGCGGTTCCGCGTACAGCTCTCGCTGTTCGGCGGTCGGTTCCATGCCTAGTGCGAGTAGTGGTTCCAACCGGCCGGTCTTTTGATCGAGTAAGCGGATTTCGACCACGTCGAACTGCAATAGATCTTTCGTGTGATGCACGATATTCGATTTTAGCAATTCGATACGCTCATCGACCGACATTTCTGAAAGCTCTTGAGCGGTCAGGTCTGCCAGTTCTTGACCAGCTTGATGAATGGCTGCCAGCTTTTGTTGTTGCAGCACCTGTTTCGTGACATCGTGAATGGTGACAATCACGTTTTCCGGTGGCTTATTTCCTTCACTTACCGGCGCGGCATGAATGTGAAAATAGCGGTTGTCGCTCGATCGTAGCGTGCTGCTGCTCGCGCGGCCGGTCGTTAGCGCGGTGTGGAAAGGACAAAAGTCGGGGCCCAGAATTTCGGGGCTGTTCAATACTAAGTAAAAGTTTTCGCCGACCACACGGTCTCGGCCGGTCCATTCTCGCAAGCGACCATTTCCCCAAATGATTGTATTGTCGGAGTCGATCAACACGATTCCGTCCGGCATGCCTTCCAGAATGCGTTCGTTCTGCAAGAGCTTGCCCATGCGGAACGCTTCGCCGATATGGCTAGCGGAAACAAGAACGCCCGCGTAGTTATCGCGGGCTAATCGCGACAGAGCGCGAATAGGGTTTCGCACTTCTTCCAATTCAATTCCGTCGGTGACGACAGGAAGTGGAATGTCCGACTCCGCAGGATCGCGGACAACCAGCAATTTGGGTTTATCCGTCACTCTCCCAGCTCCGGGGGACCGTGGCTGCCAAAAATTATTATAGAAGTCTCAAAACGGCCTAACAACCGCACTGTCTAACCACAGCGGTGCAGCACTTATGCCCCTTATCACTGCATCGGAAACTGTGAGATTCCGGTTTACCAGGCAATAGTATTTGCCTGTTTTTCGCGTATTGCCGCCAATAATGCAAGCTGAAAAGTTGGTATTGGCGGATTTCCCGGCATAGGCCATGCCGGCTGTCGTTCCGTTTATACCGTATTATACGCCACTCCCGTGGGTTTGGGTTGCATGGGGAGGATCGGATTTTTATGCGCAAGCGGCTGAGAGCCAGTCCCTAACAACAGCCACGATGACTGTCTAACAAATGTTTACGAGGCTGCTTTTTCGGGCCAGCCATAGACACGCCGAAATACTTGATCGACGGTTGCCGTGAGGTCTTGTCGGATAATCGGCTTCGGCAAAACTGAAAAAACCTCGATGGAGCGTGCCTCTTGTAAAATTGAATCATCGAGTGCCGCCGAGAGCAGCACGAAAGGCAAACGCGAATTGATTTGGCGTAACCGCCTGGCTGTTTCCAAGCCCGTCAATCGCGGCATGTGCATGTCGAGCAGCAGCAGATGAATGGGTTCCAGCCCGACAATTCGTAGTGCTTCCTCTCCATTGGACGCGACAAAAGTGCGAAAGCC
>CAZIGP010000612.1:3308-3557 GCA_964538425.1 uncultured Pirellulales bacterium
GGCTCGAACATCCCACGCACCGTCTCACGAAAGCCGTGGTCGTCGTCGGTAATCAAAATGGAAGGGGTATCAACGATCATTGCCACACCGATTCGGCGATGAGGCCAAAGTTTACGGGGAGTTACTGCAATATCCTAAATGCAACTTCAATGCCACCGAATTTTTCGGGTGCGAGTGAAGCAGCTTTGTCATCGCAACCACCGTACAGGATTCAACTTGTAGCATAATTCCGCAAAGTTCCCAAAGCCA
>CAZIGP010000613.1:0-2969 GCA_964538425.1 uncultured Pirellulales bacterium
ATTAAATGCCGAATTGAAAGTGCGCGAAGCGAATGTGGCAGCCGCCAAAGCAGAACTACAGCGATTGGATAACGAACCTCGCCCCGAAGAAATTCCAGTGCAGGAAGCCATGGTTGCTGAAGCCGAAGCCAACGTAACTCAACAGGCTGACAATTTACGACGTATTCAAGACTTATTTGCAAAACGTGTCGCGACCGAGCAAGAATTAACCCAAGCTCAACAAAATTATCGCGCGGCCTACGCCAAATTGAATCATGCTAAAGCGCAAATGAGCTTACTAAAGGCGGGAGCTTGGCAGTATCAAAAAGACATTGCAAAGTCAGCAGTCGAACAAGCCCAGTCGCAAGTGGAATTGATTAAGACGGAACTCGATCGTCTGACAGTTCGAGCTTTAGTGGATGGTGAGGTACTCCAATTAAATGTGCGGCCTGGCGAGTATGTAGGTGCTCCGCATGTCGAGCCGCTGGTTCTGCTCGGAGATGTCAGTAAGTTACACGTACGCGTCGATATCGATGAAAACGATATTCCTCGTTTTGTGCCTGGTAAGCCAGCCACTGCTGCATTAAAAGGCAGTCCAGACATTCGTTTTCCGCTTACCTACGTGAAAACTGAACCTTACGTTGTGCCTAAAAAATCTCTCACAGGCATGAATACCGAGCGAGTAGATACTCGAGTATTACAAGTAATTTATTCGTTCGATCCTAAAGACCTGCCAGTGCATGTGGGGCAACAAGTCGAGGTGTTTATCGAGGCTGGTAGCTCCTCCAAAGATGCTGCGAAAGCTGGGGCATGAACGGTAGCCCAACAAAAAGCTCTTTTTGCATGAGAGCTCCTTTTGGCCATAAAACACTCTTAATTTGCCGATTGAAAGCTGTTACTGCCGCTTTACAGGCTCTTTCCTTGCCGGCATTTTCCTGGCAACTTATACTTGGTTTATCTGCTATTTGCCACATCTGCAGATCGTTTTTGTACCTTGAGCTTGCGTCTTAGGCTGTTGCTTCGTTGCCGGTCCATGGAGGTTTTGAATGAAATCTGCTCGATCTTTGCTGCTGGTCATGGTGGGCGTTCTTTTGTCTTCTTTATGGACGTTGGCAGACGATCAAAAGCAAAACAATTCCAAGGAAGGCTCGAAATCTGCAATTAACGAGGCCGACGAGAACGGCGAAAAATCTGAGGAGCCTGCCAAAGAACTCAAGCAAGATGATAATTCTCGTCAGGAGAGCAAAAAGTCATCTTCCAGGCGGCAGGCTTTGGCAAAGGTAGAAAAGCAAGATGACGATTACTATGAGTTCTATCGCAATCTGGCCGACACGATCGATCAAGTCGAGCGAAATTATGTAAAGCCTGTCGACCGTCGAGAATTGATGGAAGCGGCCATCCGCGGCGTGCTCCAAAAGCTCGATCCCTACTCGGGTTACATTGGCCCCGAAGAAATGAATGGTTTTCGCACTTCGGTAGAAAGTCAATTTGGAGGGATCGGCATTCAAATCACTATGGATGAAGGTCAGTTAAAAGTGAGCAGCCCGCTGGTGGGTACGCCAGCGTACAAAGCGGGCGTACAAGCTGGTGATAAAATCCTGCAGATCGAAGGTGAAAGCACGAAAGATCTGACGCTCGACGACGCCGTAAAAAAATTGAAAGGGGAAATTGGAACTGCGGTAACGCTGACAGTACAGCATGCACTTACTGGCCGAACCGAATCGTTTACGATTAAACGCGAGCAAATTCACGTCGATACCGTGCTTGGCGATCATCGCAAAGAAGACGACACTTGGGATTTTTTACTCGATTCAGAAAATCGTATCGGCTACATCCGCATTACAGCTTTCAGCCGCGATACCGCTTCAGAATTGCGCAAATCGCTCGAAAATTTGGAAATGCGCAAGCTGCGAGGCCTGGTCTTAGATTTGCGATTTAATCCCGGCGGGTTGTTGACTTCGGCAATCGAAGTCTCCGACTTGTTTATTGCCGACGGGCGCATTGTGAGCACCAAAGGCCGCAATACCCAGGAACGAGTTTGGGATGCCGTGAAACCAGGTACGTTTGAGAACTTCCCGATGGTGGTATTGGTAAATCGCTACAGTGCTAGTGCCAGCGAAATTGTGGCGGCCTGTTTGCAAGATCATCAGCGAGCCGTCATTATCGGCGAGCGAACTTGGGGAAAAGGCAGCGTGCAAAACGTTATCGAGCTCGAATCAGGCAAAAGTGCCTTAAAGCTAACGACAGCCAGCTACGCCCGGCCCAACGGACACAATATCCATCGTTTTCCCGACGCAAAAGAGACCGACGAATGGGGCGTGAAGCCGAACGATGGCTTGGAAGTCCAGCTAGGTTCCGACGAAATGCTGCGATTTTTAGATTATCGCCGCCGCCGAGATATTATTCAGGCACGAGTAGCTGACAAAGACGATAAGGAAAAAACAGAACCAAACGCCGATGACAAACCTTCTACAAAAAACGGTGATGAAAAAAATAAGATCCCCAAGTTTGTCGATCGGCAGTTGCAAAAGGCGGTCGAATATTTAACGGCAGAGCTAGCGCGGGCCCAATGAGTGTAGATACCAGCTCCGCTTTATAGATATCTACCGTGAATCTACTTGCCATCGAAACAACCTGTGATGAGACAGCCGCGGCGGTAATCGCTGAACCATTACAGGTGCTGTCCTCGGTAGTAGCATCTCAAGACGAGCTGCATCAAAAGTTCGGTGGGGTGGTGCCGGAAATTGCCTCGCGAGCGCACGTCGAACGCATTTTGCCGGTAATCGACAAGGCCCTTCAATTGGCAAACGTCAAATTGGCCCAGATCGATGCCATTGCAGTGGCAACATCGCCAGGTTTGGCAGGATCGTTAATCGTGGGTTTATCTGCGGCAAAAGCAATTTGTGTGGCCACGGGCAAGCCGCTAGTCGCTGTTAATCATTTACATGCCCACATCTATGCCTGCAAGTTAGCGGGGGCAGATGATTTAT
>CAZIGP010000613.1:2979-3552 GCA_964538425.1 uncultured Pirellulales bacterium
GGCGGACATACAAGCTTATATCATTGTAAAAGTGCCATTGATTTCGCACTGCTCGGAGGTACGATCGACGACGCTGCGGGCGAAGCATTTGACAAAGTCGCCAGTTTGTTAGGCTTGCCTTATCCGGGCGGGCCTTCAATCGAACGTGCGGCGGCGGATGGCAACGCCAAAAAATACCAATTTCCACGCGCCTTTATTCATGAGCACGATCGGATTGCTTTCAGTTTTAGCGGTTTGAAAACAGCGGTGCGTTATCAAATTGCGCCGCCGGGCGAAACCCCGCGGCCGGAATCGCTGTCGCCTACGCAGCTTGCCGACTTGGCGGCAAGTTTCCAAGAGGCTGTCATTGATTGCCTCGTTAAAAAGTCTCTTGCTGCACTGCGGATAACGGGAGTAAAGACGTTGGCCGTTGGTGGTGGCGTGGCAGCGAACTCGCGGTTTCGTGCCGCTTTGGAAGCAGTCTGCCTTGAACAGGGGATCAAACTATTTATTGCCCCACGAGCGCTTTGTACCGACAACGCCGTCATGGGCGCGATTGCCTTCGAACGCTTCAAAGCAGGGCTAACCGAGTCG
>CAZIGP010000614.1:0-3543 GCA_964538425.1 uncultured Pirellulales bacterium
GGGAAACAATGCTCCGCCGTGCAATAATGGACCATGTATTCCTGCGCGACCAAGTTGGGGGTACTACAAAACCTGTTGGCGCCCATGGCCATGCGCGGACCATCCGGGGATGACGCAGAGTGATAGGGCGATAGAAGGTATTCCACCATCAAATATCGAACTTCCAAGCCCGAGCAATGAGGCCGAGCTTCGTGTACCGTCACCAACGCGTCAGTCAATAAATCGCTCTGGTCCCAGCGGGATGCCTGGTGGTGTCCGACAACCTACATTGGCTCCGTTACCACAAGATGGAGCAATGGAACCAACTCCTCTTGGCAATGAAGCACCACCAGATCTTCGCCCGTCGGATAATTTACCGATGCCTAATAATGAAGTTCCAGCAGAACCAACAGCGCCAATAGAAAATCCCCAGGGGGGTTTGCCGCGAGGATCCGGAGCATTACCCCGCCTTAAGTTAAAAACCATGGGTACCGACAACGTTGCAAACCGGAACACTTCCCCGGTTCAGGGGCCACGACTCACCGCAGGTGAGCGCGAAAACATTCCCATAAATAATCATTTACAACGTGCAAATACATTGGCTCCTTCAGCGACTAACCAGCCAAGTGAACCTGAATTGTTAGCGCCGCCATCAACTTCCAAGCCATTAGACTCTGTCAATGAAATGAACTCGACATCTGCGAATCCATTACGCGCCAGCGTAGTTAATGCAGCGGTGTTTTCAGGAGAATCCATGTCGGGAGTCAATCAAGCCAGCGGTTTTCTACCCGCGGGCGAGAATGTAAGAGCCAATCCACTGCGACGCTGACTTAATAAGCGATCTTCTCTACGAACCGAGTATCTAGCTCGAACCATACCTCCATGACTGAGAATAATTGGCGAAATCGTCAATAATTTTCTATAAAATAATTTAGGCTTGGACACCAGCCTTCTTCTGCAGAATTTCCCAACACATTCAATCATTGGAACGACTTTAAATCCAACCTGTTGCTATTTCCTAAACGAAGTAAACCAAGGAATTGCTTCAAGCAATGATTGAGGGCGAATGATATAATTGCCTATCAAGCTGGCAACCCACCGGTTCATCCGTACTGAAACAATCTTAATCGCATTAATCGCCCTTAATTCATGTGATTGCCTCGGCTGTAGTTAGGAGTGTTAAGTGGATCCGCGAAATGTAATTATCAAGCGGCTTGAAGTCGCTGAATATCCAGAGGATGCACCTTTCCATCCAATTGAACGTTACCCGGAGTATTTGTTTGGCGATGAGCTCAATACTTCGGACAAAGCAAATGTTGTTTACGACGGTGTTCGTCATGCTCTGCAAATGGCCAACCTTGATCATTTGGCATTCAATTCACCGCACTGGAATCCGTTAAGTAAATTCATTTGTCCGGGGCAATGCGTACTTATCAAGCCAAATTTAGTGAAGGAAAACCATCCACGCGATCCGCAAGGGTGGCGTTATACCATCACGCATGGAAGTATCATTAGGGCAGTTGCTGATTACGTATTCAAAGCTCTTGAAGGACGCGGCGCAGTTATCGTCGCTGACGCTCCGCAAACGGACTCTGATTTTAGCGCCATGGTGCGATTACTACAACTTGATCAACTCCAAACGTTTTATCACAACCACAAGCTAAACTTCGAGCTAGTTGATTTACGCAAGGAACAATGGAAAGCAGAAGGGGAGGTCATTGTCGAACGGCGCAAATTAGCTGGAGATCCTCGAGAATATATTGCTTTCGACTTAGCAGACCGTAGCGAATTTTATGGTCATCACGGAGAAGGACGTTATTATGGCGCCGACTACGATGATGGCGAAGTGAACCGTCATCACTCTGGCGGACGTCACGAATACTTAATTGCTGGGTCAGCAATCAAATGCGATGTTTTTATTAACTTGCCCAAACTCAAGACACACAAAAAAGCTGGAATCACAGTTAACCTCAAAAATTTAGTAGGAGTGAATGGGGACAAAAATTGGCTTCCTCACCATACTTGCGGAACACCATCTGATGGGGGCGATCAATTTCCATCGCCTACTCTAAAGCGTGTAATAGAGCATCGCGCGGCAAAATTGCTCCGTCGAGTGGCATTGAAGATACCAGGAGTGGGCAACTGGGCTTTGCAAAGAGCACGACATGCTGGAAAGAAAGTCTTCGGCGATACCGAAAGCGTAATTCGGAGTGGAAATTGGCATGGAAACGATACAACATGGCGGATGTGTTTGGACTTAAACAAACTTGTGCTGTATGGCAACGCAGATGGCAGTTTACGCGATGCAGTTCCGGACCAGCGTAAACCTTACCTTTCTTTCGTTGATGGTGTACTTGGCGGCCAAGGACGAGGTCCTATGAATCCTGACCCTCTTGCGTCGCGTGCGCTGCTGTTTGGTACCAATCCGGCATCGGTCGATGCTGCCGCCGCAATTCTGATGAACTTTAATATTGATAAGATTCCTATCGTTTTAAATGCTTTCCATTCACGGGGGTTTCCATTGGCTGAATGGAATTGGCAAGACGTTCAATGCATTAGCAACTTCGAGTTCTGGAATGGTGCACTATCGGACCTTAAAAATTCGGGCCATTTATTAAAAGTTGAACCACATTTTGGTTGGTTAGGTCACATAGAATAAAGTGTAATTTGGTGAGATGTAGTGGAGTCGTTGTCATGTTGTCTCCGATGCTTGAAAAAATTTACGCTTTTTTGCCGATTACTTTCCAAAACGCAGCGTGTTCGCTGGAGGGATGGAAAATTGCACGACAACGATATACGCAAGAATTTTTTGATTTATTGAACGAATATGAACAAAGAGCAACTTATTCTTGGAAACAGATGGAGGAATTCCGCGATGCACGAATCCGTAGCATCGTTCAACATTGTGCGCAAAATGTGCCTTATTATCGCCGACTATTTAAGATCCACGGCTTTCAGGCTACACAGTGTGAAGGACTAAAAGATCTTGCCCGATTGCCTATTCTTAAAAAGGTCACGATTCAAGAGCATTGCACCGACTTTGCCGCATCTGGAGTGGATGCACGTAACTGCCAAACCTCGCATACCAGCGGCACCACTGGGGCGGGATTAAAATTTCTTTGCAGCAAACGATCCATGAGAGAAACTTGGGCCGTTTGGTGGCGATATCGGCGGTGGCACGGATTGGAAGTCGGGACTTGGTGCGGTTATTTTGGCGGCAGAACCGTTGTTCCGCCAAGTACACAGCAACCGCCATACTGGCGCATCAACACACCAGGGCGACAGGTGATGTTCAGCGGGTATCACCTCTGCGCTGAGACTTTCGCCAGCTATCTCGACGAGCTAAATTATCGACAGTTGCCGTGGCTGCATGGATATCCTTCGTCAATTGCACTAATGGCAAGTTTGATGCTTGAAGCGGGACGGCGCTTGGATTATCCGATCCGATGGATCACCACTGGGGCTGAAAATCTATTGCCGCTGCAAATGAGCCTGATTGAGCAAGCCTTTGGAGTTTCTCCGGTGCAGCATTATGGGATGGCAGAAGGAGTGGCCAATATTTCG
>CAZIGP010000615.1:0-224 GCA_964538425.1 uncultured Pirellulales bacterium
GAGCATGCGCACTTCGCCGCGCTCCAATTGTTCTGCGAGTGGCGTATCTTTTACTGCGTATAAATTATGCAACTTCACGGAATCGAGTTGGAGGCGGGCCACTTCGCGGGCGGTGGCAAGCATGTCGTCGTGTGATTCTCCGGGAAGGCCGAGGATGACATGCGCGCAAATTTCAAAACCACGATTGCGACTGCGGGCAATAGCATCAAGCATTGCGTCATGAT
>CAZIGP010000615.1:234-3537 GCA_964538425.1 uncultured Pirellulales bacterium
GCGGTTCATCCAATCGAGCGACCGGTTATGAATTGTTTGGAGGCCATATTCGACGGACAGATAGGTTCGGCCGGCTAGTTCTTCCAGCAAATCGAGTACATCGTCGGGGACGCAATCGGGGCGGGTGCCAATTGCCAGGCCGACCACTTTGGGATGGGCGATGGCCGCCTCATAAAGCGGGCGCAATTTTTCAACCGGGGCATAAGTGTTGGTTGCTGGCTGAAAATAGGCGATGAATTGGTCGCAGTCGTACCGCCATTTCAGTCGGCGGATGCCCTCGGAAATTTGCCCTTGGACGTCTTTGGGAGACATGCGGGGAGAGCGTCGACTCGGGCTGAAACTACGGTTATCGCAAAAGGTGCATCCGCCTTTGGCCACCGTCCCATCGACATTCGGGCAAGTAAACCCGGCGTCGATACTCACTTTTTGCACTCGGGCGCCAAATTTCTGGCGGAGATAGAAATTGTAGGCGTGGTAACGTAGGGCGGCGGAGCGCCAGGTAGGATGAACGGATGAAAGGGTGAACGGGTGAAGGGGTGAATGCTGAGGCAAAGTGGCGTGGCAAACGGCCGCAGCAACCGGCTCTACCGGTTCTTTTTCCGTGTCATTTGCCAAATTTTTACGAAAAATCGTCATTTACGTTGACCACCACCTCAGGGTGAGCATAAATTCAAAGGAAGCGTCGTGGGGCGCTATTGGCACCATTTTTGACCGATTCGGACTCCATACCATTTTTCCATCCGTGCCACACCTCTCCACACGCTGCCTAGCCGACAACGGTTGGGTATGTCAGGCGGTTCTGAGGGCCATCTACTGCAGACCACCATCGTAACGTGAGCCGCAAGCGGAGAACAGCACAGGGGCTTTTCTCCGCAGCAACTGAGGTTTTTTTGCATGTTTGGAGAATTACTTCCCATTGGGGGCGGAGATCCGATTCCGCTCTTAAAAAAGCAGCTTTTAGTGGGGCGCCGCGAAAGTTGTGACATTGTGCTGCGCTTTGCCAATGTGTCGGCCCACCATTGCCATTTAACCTTAACCGATGGTTATTGGTATGCGCGTGACGTCGGCAGCCGCAATGGCATTAAGGTTAATGGTGTGCGTTGCGAGGAGAAACTGCTCCACCCCGGTGATACGTTGTCGGTCGCCAAACACGACTATGAGGTATCGTACTCGCCGACCGACAACGGCGCTATTGGTCCGCCGCCGGATGATAGCAGCAGCGCGCCACAGAGAATTTTTGGCCGGTCTTTGCTCGACGCTGCTGGTCTCAACAAACCCGACATCAAGTTTGCTGACGATGGCAAGCGCCGATTCGATGTGTTCAACAACGAAGCTGGGCAGATCAATGATCCGAACAGGCCGAAGTAAGCTTTCATGATGGATGGTCTAGAGAACATAGATGAACACGGATGTTCTCTCTGCGGCTGTGCGTCGGTGTGGTAAAATCTGCGGTTAATGTCGAAAAAAGATAAACGTAAAATTCGTGCCGACTTTCGCAAAAATCGCAACGTGCGACAGCGCGATGGTGATCTAACACGGCGATTTGATCGAGATAATTCTGATAATCTCGATGACGATCTTCGCAATGAACGAATCAGTGGCAAAGGGGAGTTGACGCGTCGACGAACGGTTGTGGGCGCCGAAGTCGAATCTGATGCCTCTGGATTCTCTGTTTCTCCTGACGTCGATCTTTCCACCTGCCGACAAGGTCGAGTTCTTAGCGTTCATGGTTTGCTCAGCGTGGTGGCTGCCGATGACGGCACTTTTTTCCGGTGTATGACTAGAAGGCTGTTGCGAACTCTTTCAACCGAGCAGCGACATGTCGTTGCGGCTGGCGACGATGTTTGGTTTCGCACGGCAGATCCAAAAACCAAAGGAGCAGCTTCGCTCGACGATGAATTGGTCGAAGGGATGATTGAACGCATCGAACCACGACGCTCGGTGCTTAGCCGGACGGTGCGAAATCGGCAGCATGTCATTGTTACTAATGTCGACCAACTGCTAATTGTGGCCAGCGCGGCTGAGCCACGGATTAAGCCGGGGCTGATCGATCGTTACTTGGTCAGTGCTGAAAAAGGTAATTTGCGGCCCATTATCTGCATCAACAAAATCGATCTCGTTAACCCCGCCGACTTAATGCCGCTGGTGGGTGTCTTTAGCCGTATGGGCTATACCGTGATTTTGATCTCCGCCACGACAGGTTTTGGGATCGAACAGGTGCGTCGCGAACTGCATCGCCATTCTAGCGTCGTCGTTGGCCAGAGCGGTGTCGGTAAATCTTCTTTGTTGAATGCCATTGAACCAAACTTGGGATTACGGGTGCGAGAAGTCAGTGAAGAAACCCAAAAAGGGAAACACACCACGACTGCTGCGCAACTGTTACCACTGGCTGGGGGAGATAGTTATGTCGTCGATACTCCTGGCATCCGTCAGTTTCAACTTTGGGATGTCATTCCTGCGGAAGTTGCCGGTTACTTTCGCGATATCCGCCCATTAATTAATCACTGCCGCTTCCCAAATTGCAGCCATCGCCATGAAGCCGATTGTGCCGTAAAAGATGCTGTGGCCGATGGTTGGCTCGATGCCCGCCGGTACGAAAGCTATTGCCAACTTTTCGAAGGGGACATGGAATAGCTGGGAATTGTGCGGTTTAATGCCCGATTAGCGTGCCAGTAGCTTTATTAGCGAACCCGCGTGAGGGTGTTTCTGTCTAAGGGTTTGATGAACGGAGTATTAGAACTTCGTGAAATTTGGCACAAGCCCGGAAAGGATTCATTAGAATTTGTTCTTGTCGGCCAGGATGCCGATTAAAATAATAGGAGTAAGCGAGGCATACATTTTGCACTTCTCGGAAGTGCCTGCCAAATTTACTTACTCTTAAGCGAGGTTCAATGAAGCGACGAAATCGCACGCCGTGCGAATCGAAGTTGAAAAATGCCTCGCGGGTTTTTTCCTGTCCCCGGAGGCAGCTACAGCGTGAAAGAACTTCAACGTACGGATAGTGTCGCCAGTGAAACGGCGTTCCTCGTCGGCGTCTTAATGAACGGACGCTCAACCGAAGAGCACCCTCTGGATGAACTTGAAGGATTGGCCGAAACGGCCGGCGCCCGAGTGGTGGGAACACTGACTCAGCGTCGTGAAGCGCCGGATGTAGCCACTTATTTAGGTAGCGGCAAAGCGGAAGAACTACAACGTCTTGCCGCTGCGGCCGACGCCAATGTGGTGGTTTTCGATAACGATCTGACACCGGCTCAAACACGTAATCTGGAAAAAATTGTCGGTCTCAAAGTTCTGGATCGAACG
>CAZIGP010000616.1:0-3531 GCA_964538425.1 uncultured Pirellulales bacterium
AAGTCGCACATCGGGCCAGCGTTCTAAGTCTGTGGCTCGTTGCAAAAATGGCAAAGTGAGAATCCGCGCCAGACTTGATAATGCAAAAACTGTTAAATAGGCTCCCTGCGTCTTACCAAGTTGGCCGATTAAAAATCCTCCCAGCGCTGCGCCTCCGACGGTTGCCCCGGCGTGAGCCAGATTATACGTGGTTAGAACGCTGGTTCGTTCGCCATCATGTAGTTGTTCGAGAAAGAGCAAAAACATCGCTAGTTCATATGCAGCCCAGGTTACACCGGCAACAAATTGCACAAATACCAGCCATCCTACCCCGTCCGTTATTAACCACATTGCCGGCAGTGGAATCACGGTCCAGCCACCGATAATCAACAACCGACGTGCTCCATAGCGATGTGCTATCCAGCCAAGTGCCGGCAGTGTTGCCGTTTTAGCCACAATGCTCCCAGCCACGACAAGCATGTAGTTGGCGTACGAAAAGTTCAGTTGTTTAAGCATGAAGGGCGTAAAAAATGGCCCTGAAATTTGAGCCGCAGCTTGCATCAAGATGAAATAGACTAGCAATCGACCATCGCTGCCTGTGCGAAAACGACGGATGACTTCTTTGAGAGGAACATTACGATGAGCGGCGCCCGGTGGCACGGGTTCGCTCTGACTGAATAAAAACGCGGCTGACATGAACCGACAAATCGCCGCCGCCAAAAATATGAGTGCAAACGCGGTTAGTGGTTTTTCAATGGACGCACCAGCCTGCAGGGCTATTCCGCCGCCTACGAAACCGAAAAGTAATCCGGCCTGTGTTAATCTGGTGCGCTTTGAAAAAAACCTAGCTCGTTGATCAACGGGAACTAATGTGGCAGCCCATGTATTCCAGGCTGCACCACATGCCATATTTGTTCCCCAATACACTCCCGCAATCAGAAACATTAATGCCGTTGGAATTCGACCAGCCCAAGCCGCTAGAACCAGTGTTATAAATCCGGCTCCCTGAACGACCGCGCATAGTACGACCCAGTGGCGGTACGATTTTAGTCGTGCAATTACCAACGGGGAGAGGAGTTGCAAGCAGGCACCGATCAGCATCGGTACGCTGGCTATCAATCCCGCGACAACTTGCCCTAAGCCGATTGCTAAGGCAAAGGCCGCCAGATATTGTTCCCCCAGTCCAACCATGAGACTGTAGGTAAAACCATCGGCCAGCATCGCGCGCAAGTTGCGATGCACAGTTGACGAAGCATTCGACTGCTTATCGTTGAACGGTAGAGCCACCGGCCCACCGAGGCTTGCCATTTGTCGATCCTCGAAAGATGTTCCTCAAAGGCGACGGATGATACGGCAATGCCGTGTCATGGTGAAGGGCAAATAAGTCGTGCAGCGGAAGCAGGTTAGGATTTGCTTTTCTACGTGAAGTTAAGCAGGGATGCCGATGCTTGCATGACTATGCGAAACGATCGTCCTTCGGGTCTACGCTATGTCCAAATCGTTCACGTTGGCGGCGTTTACGTTCTTTGTATCGCTGCTTGGCAGCGTTAAAGGCCGAGCGGTTCCATCCCCAAATGCCTCCATAGAGGGTGCCACCTGCCAAGAGCAAAATACCGCCGCCGATGATCAACGCGCCGATCCATGTTCGACCACCGAATGCTGCACCGATTGAATCGGCCAATCCCCAAAGCAGCAATGCGATGGCTGAAACTAAAACGGCCAAAAGCACGATCAAGCCGGCGACTGCTATGGCTGCCCAAATGATGATGCGGCGAAATTTCAGCTTCAGGCGATCAAGCTCAACGGCAGCAAGGTAAACGAGGTATTCCCGCGCTTCGGCGACGCGCTGTAGCGCTTCATGCAGCGCATCGGGGCCGGTAGCATCCTGTGAGGGTGGAACGGCTGATTCGGTTCCCGTATCCGGCGTTACGCTTTCGCTCTGCGATTCCATTGTCGGTAAAACGCCGTTAAACGAGGAATGTGTTTATCTTCGAGATAGCAGCACGCCAACAACCAGTCCTAATCCGCCAGCGATCATCAAGGCCTTCAGCGGTTCTCGCTTCGCATAGTCTTCCACAGAACTGCACAACTCGGCGGCCTTCTGACGCATTTCCGCGCAGCACTCGCTGGCAGAGCGTTCTACTTCGGCAACCACTTCGTTCAATTTTTCATCCATCGTACACCTTCCATTTTGGCATCGATTATCGGACATCGCGCATTTTATGTATTCGTCAAGATGCTGACAAATCTAGCTTATTTCCTGGCCAATGTGCTCGTTTTGCAGCCGCGATTCCAGCCAATCGTTGGAAACAAATCGCCTTAATAAATTTCGCAAGGCAGCATCCAGCGGCGCTACTGCATCCGGGGAAGCAGGACAAATATCGACCGAGTTGGCTAAATCGCTGGTAACGGCGTTTAAATCGCCGTTATTCGTAACTGTCGAATCGCAACTACTGTGCCCTGGTTGCGGTCTTGTTTCGTAAAACCCATCCCAATGTAGTCGTACTTGCAAATCAGAGCTGGACGAAAGCGAATTAACGCGTTCCATAATTCTTAGCGCCCATACCACGCCGTAAAAATCACGAAAATCTCGCCAAACGCGATTCCAACCGTGGAACTGCGCCAACCGCCGGCGAGTGCGATGGCTGCTCCAAAACCCGATTCCAATGCCTAACATGAATGTGATCATGCCTAGGACTGGCTCGATGACGACCTGCCATTGAGAAGCTTTAGGCAAATAATTCCAAAACAAAAGCACCTGCGCGGATGTGATCAACAACGATGCCCAGGCAAAACGTGTCGGCAAATAGTTAATACCGCCGACTAAAATTAAGATCACCAAAAACCACTTCCAAACGCTGTGCAACTCGAGGCCCTCGCCAGGCCGCATCATCAGTGATTGAATGGCGGGTAATGCTGTAATGAACCAAAACGCAAAAACAATCAATTGCCAAGCACGGTTTTGCGGTCGTTTTGCTCCAAACAAGGAAATGATGGGGCAAAAAGTTGAAGTCGCAGCGATGTAAATCCAGTTGCCAGGTACTGGACCTGCTTTGAGCAGCAGACTGATCGCTGTGAGGCTCACGACAACATAAGCCAATAGCGCCCAAGCAAGTGGTGCAAAAAGAGTCGTTCCACGCGATTTGCGCAGAGCAACCAAGATCACAATCGCTGGCAACAACATTAAGGCGAAGAACCAGAATTTTGCAAAGTGTTGCTGCACGTTCCGCGATCTCCAATGCAAACCAATCAGTTAATGGTGTAACAGGTTTAAGGTCTCAAAAAAACTAAGAATTTCCTACCAGAAACAGGGTTAAAGCGAAGTGTTTGTGATGCAAGTGGGTAATCGGGATGTTCGGTGGTCGTATGAAAAGTATCATTCTGTCAGCATTTTTTGAGAAGGGGCAAAATCGTTACATTAGGCAAGAGGCGATGGGTAGGGAGCAGGTGGCGCCATGAAGATGGCGAAGATCGGGGTGGTGTGCGCGCCATCTTCGTGGGGCCATGTGTCGCCTAGGTTCGCTATGCTGCCTATGTGTACAAATGTTTTGG
>CAZIGP010000617.1:0-3528 GCA_964538425.1 uncultured Pirellulales bacterium
GTGTTCCTGCTCTGGTTTGTCGCAGGCTTGAACTACTTAGATCGAATCATGATCATAAACCCTGTACGAATCGGTCAACGGATACAATTCTCACGAGCGATGCGCAATTTAGCCTGTTGAAGTTAGCCTTTCTGTTGATTTTATTGCGTTAGTAAAACAAACTTTTGATTCATGATGAATTACAAATATTCTAATAACTCGATAGAAACGCACCGCAGCAACACACTTCGTACTCAAGCCATTGAGCAGTTACGAAATGCGTTATGGGAACAACCAAAATTTATTAAACTTCATGCCGCAGAGTCGTTGCTTGAGTTAGGTTATGGAGAAGACGTTTTATCCGTATTTGAAAAAGAGCTAAAGCAATTTGGTGGCCAACCGGAGCATAGAGTCGGAATCTGGCGTGTGTTGGCTCGAGCTGCAACTACAGAACTCGTGCGATTATCCTACGTCAATCTACTTTGTGAAGCGTTTCTTAACCCCGAGAGTCCTGATCCCGTGCATGCGGTTGAATCGTTGTCAAAGCTGCAATATCGGATCAATATGCATCAACGCCCGAAGTTTGAGCAAGCAGCAAAGAGGATATCTCCTTGGGATTTTCCAATTGCCCTGTGGCTTTTAGCGATCTCTGGTACTGAACACGACTTGGTTAAGCTAGCTGAACTTCTCGACGCCGATCATCCACTAGCCCGTGGCAATACGGCCTATTCACTGCGATTTTTACGCGACTTACTAACACCGACTATAATCGGACGTATCGCGGCTGTTGCCGATGAAGAGCCCGAGGGGCTAGGCCGTACTTATCTTCTAAGTGCAGCATACGTTACAAGCAATGATCCACAACAAACAATCCGATTTAAAGAATTACTCTTACCTTATACTGAGATAGGGAGCAAAGACCAAAAGTATGAAGTGGCATCTGCCCTTGCCCTTCGAGGCGACAAAGATGATTTCCCAACGCTTGTCAAACTATTGAACGACCAAGAGCCTGATGTACGAGTGGCAGCAGCAAATGCAATCTTAAAAATTGGTTTTGGTTAGCAGCTAGTAGATCGAGAGTCATTTTAACAAGGCTTTAATAAACTGAAGATATGGTGCTCCCATTAATTTAGTTTTTAAAGCTTTCCTCGACTTCATGCAGATTCTGCGATAGCTTTAATGATTAAAGTACTAGATGAAGCAGGGTAAGTCAGTCGTATTCTTCTCTTTGCATCCTTTTTCGCTCGTTCTGAAAGCACTGATTACTATACCTTGTCATCATCCACCGATTTTGATACGACCAATCTAATGCCGGTAAATTTGTGCTTTAGCGGCACGATATTACGAGGACGGATGTTTCCGACACCAGACGATCGCTGGCTGACTGCTTTCCCTTACCCACAGAACCTTCGAACACGGAACTGCCCGAAGTTGAAAGCCATCGCACAGCAGCAGAAGTGGAGTGCGCCAAGTGGCTTGAGAAGCAGCATCATCAGGCTGTGAATTGGGAAATTGTCAATCGAGTTCCATGAAAGCCAACCTTACTTGGTTGACTCTCTTGAACGATGGCTCGGTACTGACCGCGCTTCGGTCGCCGAACCTAGGCTTTAGAGCCCGTCGACGGTCGCCGACTTTATGAGGCCCACGTTGGCCGCGCTGAAGTGTTAAGAGAAACTGCCCTTTCGACTCAAAAGAAGTACCGCTCAGTGTTTGACAAGTTTTTGCCTTTTGTGGAGTCGCAAAGCGTCACCAATTGGAATTCTGTTAATGCAAACTTGCTTGGCAATTATGCCTCCATGTTAATCCGCCGGCAATGATCATGGGGCTGCAATTCACAAGCAAGAGGAATCGCCAAACCAAGAAAGTACACCGACGATCGCGACTTAAGTGCCGACATTGACACAATTAACTTTGTCAATCAAATCACTCTCCGCAAAACAGTTTACAGCAACACTTTGCGGAGAGTGATTCAAAAGCAGCGGAGGGCACGGGACTCGAACGCCTGTGGAAAATACGGCAGAAACACATAATTTTCAACAAGCCGGTGCGGAATCCGGTGCAATTCGCGCTCAGGCAGCAAATACGATGGACGACTTGGCAAATGTCGCTGCCGCCTGGCCGATACTCCCAGAGCCTATTCGTAAAGTGATTCTCGCCATAATTTCTGCTTCAAAATTGCCATCCAACCCGTCGAGTGATTCAAGTCGGTACAGGGCTCGCACAGACAGCGGTTTACCTAAGCAAAACTCAAGGTTGTAAGAAAGAGTCGCGCTGCAAAATGCGCGGCTAATTTGATGCTGAACTATATTGTGTCGGTTTAGTCATCGCATCTAGACCGATCCGCCAGGTGATTATTGCATTGATTGACGCGGCATTGTTTTAACCCATAAATAATTTTCTCGGAAACAAGTTACGCTTCGGTAATCCGCCAGCCCCATCAAAGTCGTTCACTGTAGCTCGATTCTGCTTGAAGTAATCAACCACAATTACTTATTTGGACAATTTCACCGAAACTAGTTGCCCCAGAAACTAAAGTTGCGCCGAAGTGTCAGATCGAAGCATGATGGTTCGACCCCTCCTCTCCACAGCCACAAGATCATCTCATAATCTCAAATTCTCATACGACAAAACCTTCTGAACACATAATTATTCGGGTTGGGACACGTTGTACTTTTTCAATCGAATATCTTTAAATTCTACCCACATGGGTCGACCTGCATGGATTTGTAGTGCGATAAGACCATGTAGCATTCGCCCTTTAGGGTCGTTGTCAACAAGGTCTACGGTCTGAATGTTATTTAAATAGTGTTGCAAATGATTGCCGCGAGCGATGATGATATACTCATTCCAATCACCTTTTTTGTATGTGGCGCCGATGATGTTGCGATCTCCTAATGCGCCAACAACGAATGTTTTTCCATCTTCTCGAACGGTGACGATGTCGCCGACGCGGCATAAATATTCTCGTCCTCGTTCATGGTACAGAAATCCGGCAATGCCATTCGTGTTCTCGACCTCGGCCTGATAGCCACCCACTGACCAGCGATTTGTTCCAATATCTGGTAATCGTCGACTCCGATATTGGATTCCTGAATTTCCTTTTTCGATTCGGAAGGACAGTCTCAACTCGAAGTCTCCCACTTCCTCTTTTGAAATTAGGAAAGTGTTTTGTTCTGTTGCTTTCTCCGGAGTTGTTTCTCCTCGGATAACACCGTTGCGCACTGACCACAATCTCGAATCTCCGTCCCAGCCATCAAGGCTAAGTCCATCAAAAAGTGGCTTCATATCTCCTGGCTCAGTAGGAGCGTGCGGATTCGGATATGACTGCGCCCAGACTGGGGCACATGAAAGTAAGATAAGCGCCCAGATAATGAAATTGGTCATGCTGATTGGAGTAAAAAATTTCATCAAAATTAACAGCCCATTGACGGCTGCACGACAAATTAGTATACTGTCGACCGTATTTCGTCGTCTATGCCTTAATATTTACAGTTTTACTCTGTTTACCTAGTCAACTTGAGCCGGAGGACGCATGTGGAAATCGTGTCG
>CAZIGP010000618.1:0-3524 GCA_964538425.1 uncultured Pirellulales bacterium
AACATGGATGCTGCATGGGATGTCGGTTGACAGTCGTTCATGGCAAGACGTCGCAGAAGTAGTTGGTGAATTGAGTGCTTTGCATGATGTGCTAGCCAGTCCACCTTGGCAAGGAACGATGCATATTGAATACACCGAATTGGGTTTCAGCGATTGGAGTGGTGTACAAACTCTCGTCAAAATGCACCAAGGCCAGCCGTGGATTCTTGCAGCCAACTCGCAGTTTGATCCGATGATCGCGACCTTCTCCAATCTGCCCGAAAACATTGGCAATGAATTGGAAGTCCAAGGCGAGCAGCGTCGACTTCAGATAGTAGACGGTGCATTTTGCGATCATTTTCAGCCGTATGAAGTGCATGTTTATGCACCTGCCCAGACGTCACGCTTGTAATTTCGAGGAGGTTAATGAATGGCTGTATTTACTGAGGAAGTAATTTCGCTCGAGACAATGAGGAAATCTCTATTTTCTGCTGTTGTGAGCGATGCGCTCGATTCGATGGGATTCAGTAATCAATCTCCTGCCGTGCAATTGCATCCCATGACGACGGACGGAGTATTAGTTGGAAGATGCAAAACAGTTCGTTGGAGTACGATTGTCTACCCTGATCTGGAACCATACAAGCTGATATTGGAAGCCCTCGACAGTTGCCAAAATGATCATGTTTTGGTGGCCGCTACCGACGGTTCAATGCGATCGGCTATCTGGGGGGAATTGATGTCGACTGCAGCACGGAATTCTGGTTGCGTAGGTGCAATCATCGACGGTGCCGTGCGAGATATCAACAAAACTCGTGCCATGAAATTTCCGATTTATGCGCGTGGGCGTGCTCCGACCGATTGTCACAATCGCATGCGTGTCGTGGAGATGGATAAGCCGGTGGAAATCGGCGGTGTTGTAATCCATCCAGAAAGCTTGATTTTCGCTGATGCAGACGGAATCGTTGTCGTGCCTCAAGAAGTGGAAAAAGAAGTAATCCAGCGAGCATGGAATAAAGTTCATGCTGAAAATGCGACGCGCGATGCAATTCGCTCTGGTTTAAAAGCGACTGCTGCCTACCGCCAATACGGTGTTCTCTGACTACCGTATCACTTGAGTTTTGATTATGAGCATTCCTCTCATTTCGAACTAGCTATGCCGCTGGGTTGCCTTCGCGAGAAGGTCTTTGGAAAAGCTCGTGCAGACAACTCGTTCCAAATCGCCATGACCCCCGGTGCGCGATGTACGTAGGCTGACGCACATCGTTAGCAATACCAAGGCATCATTGAATGAAACATCATAATGATTTTGAATGAATCGAGCCGTTTCAAATGCGCCAATTCTGATGGCATCTTCTTCGGTAACTCCACACGTAATCGTATGCCAATGTGTTGCATCCTCCACCATCGGCCAAGCAGCATGCGCCGCATCCAGCACCTGAAATTTTACCGTCACGCGGGCGCCAATTTCTGGCGCTCCAACGATTTCACCATCGCCTTGGCGAGCATGAACATCCCCGAGAAAAAAAAGGGCTCCCGGCACTTCGACCGGAAGATAGACTCGTGTTCCAATCCGTATCTGCGGACAATCGAGGTTTCCGCCCAGACGATTTGGGTGATTGGTTGGCATTCCAGCCGGTGCATTTCCGAGCGTTCCAACGATCGGATCGATGGGCATTTCTAAATTGCGAAGACAAATTTTATCGTTACGAATTTGCACTTCATAGCAATCCCAGTCGGGAACTTCATCGCGGATGATCGCTCGCTGAGGGCCAATCAATTGAAAGCCAACTTTGTCGAGTTCAATATCCACAATATCAACGACCAAAGCACCGCCCGGTAAGGCTCCTGCGATGTATACCGGACCAGTCAGTGGATCGGATTGACGCTGAGGATCGTCGCAATACCGGCGAAAATCTTCCACACTCCGAACTCGCCCGTAACAAGCATCCAGAGTTTCGATGACTAATGACTCTCCCGGCTCGATAGATACCGCCGGCGTCAGGCCGCAATCCATCAAAGTATGACAGTGCGATGAGCGAAGGATTTTCATATTGGGCAAGAATTTCAGATCAAATTTTATTTTCAGCCACCATTATATCGCCAATCAGGCATTATTCCGGGGAGGCTCTTCTTTTGTGAATTGTCTCAAATATCGACATAAAATGACAACTAGTTTTGCGTAAAAAAACGATATTTTTGTGTATTTTTTAATTATTTCGGCCTGTCTTCGTTGACATTATACTCGTTATTCGTCATAATTAGCCTGTCGTGAACGTCATGGGCCAAGCAGCTAAAAACGTCGATATCGAAGCCGGTCTTAAGCTTCGATTCTCGAAAGTTGAGTCGATAAAACAATCAAAATTCGGACACTAAAAAAGCTCTTGCTCAGTAAAAAATTAAAGGATGTTATGAATTCGGAGGCTGTCGAGCAGGCTCAGTTCTAACAAGCCACTGCCCCTTTAAAGTTTTTGATTCCTTCCCTTAGCACCAGGAGAAATTAACTTTGTTCAACAAAAGATTGGGATGATATGCCAAGGATTAAGTTGGGGCATGATGCAACGTACGAGTAAAATAAAACAATGTTGCGTCTCGGAAGGAGGGAGCGCTTTTTGAACAGTCAGTCGTCGCTTTTTACTACTTGTCTTGCTTTTTGGAGATCAAACTATGAAATCCTTCTCAGTTGGTACGCGAGCGATCGCGTTGATGGTTTGCATGCTTATTGCGCCATCAGTTGTGCGTGCGAATGCTATTGAGACTTGGTCAAACGGAACTTCAACCGAAGGCTGGGGAAGCCATAGCTCTAATCTATTTAACGATAATTCTGGCATTGGTGGTAACCCAGGCGGTTGGCTACGCGGAGTTCGTGGCGCCAATCCTATTTTTCAAATGAATGGCTCCGGGGGTATTTTTAACGGCAATTATGGCACACTGTTTGGCCCACAATTGACAGTAGGTTACGATGCATATGTAGAGGACGGTGGGTTTAGCGGTATTCGATTGACGCTTCGAAATACGGCTAGCACGACAGATTGGCGTTATGACTGGGATCTTAGCGCCGATCCGCAAGTTAAGGCCGATGGTTGGGTGCATTTTTCAGCGCCGATCGACGCGAGCTGGACAGATGCTCAAGCCGTAGCCAATGGATGGATTTTGGCAGCAGGCAGTGGTTCGTGGGCTTCTGCCGTTGCTGACGTGAGTTCTGGATCTTACTTAGTTTTGTTAACAGGCGGCGCTGCATTGCCAACTGGAAGTGCCTATGCATTAGGCATCGATAATTTTGCGGTTACCGCAGTGCCCGAACCTTCAGTGGTTATTCTTATTGGAACAGGAATAATTAGCTGTGTTGCCTATGCTTCGCGACGAAAGCATAGAATTCATAAGAATTGATTAGGTAAAATAGGCCAGCGCTACGGCAGCCCTGAGGTTGCCGTAGCGCTGCATTCTGATCTGCTTGGGAAATTTTCTACGAGCTGGGCGGTTATCGATATGGTTCAATCGTCGACTTTGCTTGCTGTTGTGTGGGTGGGAGTGCTTTTATCAGCAAA
>CAZIGP010000619.1:0-3519 GCA_964538425.1 uncultured Pirellulales bacterium
TGTGGTTGAGGATAATCGGCCCGAATCCGGCCACTTGCAGATTTGTCATCCTGCGCCGCAGACCGGCTTTTTTGAACCTGCCGTGGAATTGGGGCAAATCGTCCAGGAAGGAGAATTACTTGGCCATGTTGTTTGTGATGCCCTTGGCGAGCAAGTCTGTGAAATTCGCGCGGAACATTCGGGCCTCGTGCTGTGCCTAGCGACTTTTCCGCGCGTACTTCAAGGATCTAGCGTTGCCGTTGTATTAGAGACAGACTTGGGTGTGTAAATTCCTGAGTTCTTCAAGCGCGCCAGGAGTGTTGATTGCTTTCTAATCGCGTAATATCGGCGATCGTTGACAACCCACATCCTGCCACGTCGGTTAGCGTGAAATTTGGCGATTAGTGAGTCTTCGTAACAAGACCTAACGAAGCAGTATTCTAATTTCGTTCACCTACCAAAAGTGGACTAGTCCATTTGTTATTAATCGGCAGTTTTCCTGCAAAAATCAGCTGCGAAAAGCCAGCCAACCCAACCTCACCCGATTGAATTCAATCATTTAGCGTAAAATATCAGGAATTTTTACGCTAAACTATTTACATGCCTCAAATCGCATGGTACAAAGTGATCTAGTAGTGGACTAGTCATTTAGTTGCTCCTGTAATACTTTCCGAAAGACGCTCGCGTGAAAGGTCACCCGTTACTTAATTTCGACCTGCAAGACGATTGCTCCGATCAGCCGAAGCATGAACGGCTAAGGGGCTATCTCGAAAGCGAAATGGTTGCAGGTCGACTCAAACCCGGTGACGCACTTCCGTCGGAAAGACAATTCGTACAAGCATTGGGTGTGGCTCGGATGACAGTCTGCCAAGCACTCGCGGGCTTGGAAAATGATGGCCTGATTCGCCGAGTCCAAGGCAAAGGGACATTTGTAGAAGCCGACGTACGCACAAAGCTAAAGCGCGGAACAGACACATTTGCTTTAGTTGTGCCCGACACTCGCGGTGGCTTTTACCCTTCGCTATTGCATGGCTTTGAGGATGCCGCGGCCGATATCCATCACCGTACCATCGTTTGTAAGACCGATAACGATGTACCCAAGCAGGCAGAAGTCGTCCTCCAGCTACTTGATCAAAAAGTTGGAGGTGTTGCAATCGTGCCCCCGACTGAACCTCCGACGCCTGCATATCAAATACGCCAATTGCAAGAACAAGGTATTCCCGTTGTTTTTTGCCATCGCCGTGTTGAAGGAATTGCAGCTCCTTTATTGTCGCTTCCATTTCATGAGGTAGGACATTTAGCAGGCAAGACGCTGGCTGAGCATGGACATCGACGCGTGGCTTTCTTTACTCAGCAGCGATCGCGATGGGCAGAAATTTATGAAGCAGGATTCAAGGAGGGATTGCTAGCTAGCGGCAAAGATTGCATCGCTCAGACTGTAATTGTTGGCAAGTCGGTTTTCTTTGAAGAGAAAGAGGTATGGGCATCTCTTCAGGGGGTATTTTCCCAACCGAATCCACCGACAGCAATTTTTGCAAGCTTTGATACTTTGGCCGAAATGATTTACCTCCTTTTGCCGAAGTTAGGGCTACGCGTTCCAGAGGATGTTTCTTTAGTTGGTGAAGGCGGCACATGGCGCGAAGGAGCAATTACACGCCGACTGACTTCCATCGTTGTCGACGAAATTGCAACGGGACGACAGGCTATTTCTTTGTTGCATGAAATGCGCAATGGCAGCCGATCGATCGATAACAATGAAGACTTTGTTTTGCCGTTAAGTTTATATGCAGGTGAGACCATCGTAAGAGTGAAGTGAAGTCTGTTGCTACTGATTTAATTCAATTCGTTAGTCAAACAGAGAGCGGCTTAAGTTAATTGCGTGCGTTCATATTAAAATCAGCCTGGAGGTCATTGATGAAATTGTGGTTTTAACTGTGTCAGATGTTACCCGGGGCAGTGTGATGATTTTAACTCATCGCTACTCACTTCTTTTGTAAAGATCTAAGCCGTTCTATTCCATTGTCAAAGGAGCTTCTTATGTCAAGAAAGTGTTTTGGTTCTGTAATGTTTTCGATTGTCTTGTTTGGTGTCGTCACTTCTGCTGATGCGGTTACCTGGCAACAGCAATACGAAGGAGATGTACTTCCAGGTGCGTTTTCGCCAGCGTTTGTGTTGCAAGCCGGCGGTGGAAACAATGGCACAACGACACTGAACGCTGGAGGTTGGGTTGATGTACGCAATACAACCTCTACTTATTATCAATGGGATATGAATTCTCCAAATTGGAGCGTTGGTCCCAGTGGGTCGACCATTGAGATTCGCATGGCCGTTCCGGAGATCACTGGAACCTACGGAACAACTTTTCAAGTCACTGATGATAACCTCGATAAAGTGTGGTTTTTTGGTTGGACACATAATAATATTTTTATGGACGGTGGTAACCAAGGCCAACCAACATTTGACGTTACTCAATTCAATACTTATCGCTTCACTTTTGCAGCAGATGGCACTGCAAACGTTTATTTAAACAACGATCCCACACCGAGATTAACGAGCTCTGGCAACACATTAAGTGGGTTGACCAACTTCAGCTTTGGCGATTTAGGTGCCGTCGGAGCAGGAACGGGCTCGTATGATTATATCTACTGGACAACGGCCGGTGCGTTTGCTCCAGTTCCAGAACCTGCAGGTATATTTTTGATGGTAATTGGAATGAGCGCACTTGCGATGCGAAAGATTCGACAAGTGAAATAAGACTTGTAGTTGCTAACACGTAACTTTTTAAATCCCGATTCTAGGCGGTGGTCACTGTAACTTTGCAGTGACCACCGTATTGGATGCTATATGCTACGGGTTAATGAAAAGGTGCAGATAGAAGAGTATTAATTGTAAATTGATTTGTGCCAAACATAGAAAATCTTGTAAGTGCAATTTGGAAAACAGACAATCCACCAATATTCCAAGCTTGCACTAAGATAAATGTTTTGCAGGATTTTTAGCAAATAAGCAAAGAGATCTAACTATGTGCTCCTCTAAGTTGATTTCTGGCCCGCAAAGGCCCAATCGCGCGTTCACGCTGGTCGAATTACTGGTTGTGATTGCCATTATTGGAATCCTCATTGCACTCTTGCTCCCCGCGGTGCAAGCTGCGCGAGAAGCAGCAAGACGCTCAGCATGTGCAAATAATCTTAAGCAAATTGGCTTGGCCGCCCATAATCATCTTTCGGCAAGGCGACATTTTCCTTCAGGCATTGAAATGTGGGGCGCCACTGCTTGTTCAGCACCGGCTCAAGCAGTGGATAATTATGGCTGGAGTTGGAGCACCTATATTTTACCGTTTATGGAAGAGTCGAGCACTTATCAGAAAATTGACATGTCCCAAGCCGCGATGCTCGTAGGGGGATATAACGCGCCGAACAACTTTCCGACTACGGCATTTTTCATTAACACCTATATATGCCCATCAGACATCGTGGGAAAAAGATTGATATGGACTAGTTCCTATGCAAAAAATGGAACAAATGTCGACGAAGATGCAGC
>CAZIGP010000620.1:0-2020 GCA_964538425.1 uncultured Pirellulales bacterium
ACTACTTCGTTTGCTAGGGCATCCGGATCGCAGTATTGTTTTGGACCTGTGCCAGTTGCCGCATCGTGAAAAACTCAATTATCTGCGCGAGGTGCTGCCGCAAATCGCGGTGGTCCGCCAGCGCACGGGCTTGCCGCACCGTTTGCTGATTGATGAAGCACACTATTTTCTGCATGACGCTGAAATGCTGGCCGTGCTTGACTTGGAAACAGCACATTGCACTGCCGTCACCTACCGAGCATCGCGCCTCCACCCGGCGGTGTTGAAAAATGCTAGCGTAATACTTGTAACCCGCGAGACGGATCCACAAGAAGTCGTTGCGCTCGCGGCGGCCGCGGGGGCAAATGCAGAGTTGGAGCAATGGAACCAGACTCTCGCCGATTTGGCAATCAATGAAGTGGTTTTGCTGCCAGGTGCGGAAGAGTCCCGCGGACAACTCCAGCGCATTTGCCTGGTCGAACGCCTGACGCCGCATGTCCGGCACCGTACAAAGTACCTTGATGTCCCCGTGGCACGAGAACACGCCTTCGTCTTCTCGCATGCCGGACGACCGACGGGAGAAATCGCTTGCACTCTTAAGGAGTTTGCCGAGATTCTCGGACGCTCAAGCATAGCCGTGCACAATCACGTGCAGCGAGGTGACTTCTCCAAGTGGATCGAATCTGTGTTTGGAGACCGCCAGCTTGCTTCAACGCTTCGACGGCTCGAAAACGACTTTCGGCTGAATCGTAACGCGAATATCAACGACGCGATCGTTTCATCGATTCGTTCGCGCTATGACTTTCCGCCCGACGAATAGATTCGCGCAAGGATTTCCAAGCTTATACGAAGCTGTCGAGGTATCAGCGCATTGCCCCGGCACATAAAAAAACAGGCATCCTGCCAGGCCGTAGAAAAGCTAATCACTCAAGGCGTCGAACCGAGATTTCGCCGCATTTTTTTGCCCAGGGCTAGCCCTCAAGCTCTTTTCCCACCGAAGGCCCAAAACCTTTGAAGCCTCGTCTCGGCGACCAACCCCGTCGAGTGGATCCTCCGCTTTATAACTAACAAAGCTGTTGCACTTTGCGACTCCATAGGGAGTCTTAAATTCTGGATCCCTCACTTTCTTCGAGATTTAGCCACCGGGAGAAAGGACCACCGCAACCTTATTCGAGGCTCTTGGCGGTAGCCGAGATCGGAAGAAAGGCGGTGATCTTCGCATCCGCAATGCTCTGCCCCGCAACGGCGTCGACCGCGAGTTCCAGTCGCTGCTACGTTCTACGCAAAATTCTGCCACTTATGTCGCTTGAAACGTTTCATGAGAAGGAGATTTGATGCGCGATTGATGCGAAAGTTGCCTAAGCAGAATATTCTCAAAAAAAGCTTTCAATTTGCGAAGCGGCACGCTATACTTCGGATGAATGAAGCAGCTCGCGAAGGGTTGTTTCAATAAATAAGGCTAACGAAAGCCCGCACGAACAGGTCTCTGGTCGTGCGGGCTTTTTTTATTTGGCAATATGTAATTTCACGGACATTTCTCATGCCGCCATCCCCAAACTCGGAGTAAATCATGACCCGCTCAACGATCGTCGAACCGCCGTGCCATCAAGGGGTCGCAATTGCTGCTGGACTTCGCTGTCTATCAGGTACCCTGCACGTTCCGACGATTGCCAAAGGGCTCATCGTCTTCGCGCACGGCAGCGGTAGCGGTCGACTTAGTCCTCAAAATCAATTCGTCGCTCGGGTCTTGGAACAAGCAGGCTTGGCCACGCTTTTGCTGGATTTACTCGAAGAGGAAGAAGCCGATGATCGCGAAAAGATCTTCGATATTCCACTGTTAGCCGACCGGCTTCAAGCGGCTGCCGATTGGACGTTGGAGCAGCCGAAATTAGCTTCGCTCAAGCTAGGCTACTTCGGCGCTAGCACGGGTGCCGCAGCAGCACTTATAGCTGCGGCCCGTCATCCGGACATCGTTGATGCTGTCGTCTCGCGCGGGGGTCGCCCCGATTTAGCCGGGGATGCGTTATCGGCCGTTCGTGCG